>NZ_JBHSRW010000048.1:0-14019 GCF_042659205.1 Leucobacter soli | reverse complement strand
AAGAGATCGGCCGTGCCTTCCGGGTCGCCCTCCGCGATGCGGTGCAGCAGGTAGATGCGCCAGAGCAGACCGGCGAGCGAGTGCGGGCCGGCGCTCGCCCAGAGTTCTGTGATGTCGTCGATGCCGGGGCCTGCGGCGAGGCGGACGACGCGGTCGACGATCTCGGGGTCGGCGCCGGATCCTGCATCGGCCGCAACCGGGTCTCCCGCGCCCGCGCCGCCCGGAACGGCACGCGCCGTGCCCCGCACGCGGTCCAGGAGCGCCCACGAGGTCTCCTGCGCGAGACGGTGGGCGGCGCCGGGCTCATCGGAACCGATGATCCAGTCGAACGTCGCCGTGGGCTGCAGCACGGGGCGCTGGTGTTCGCGCGGCATGCGGCCACCCCCTTCCGGCTCCGGACCTGTGCTCCCGGTCCTTCCGAGGCCTCGCGCCCCAGCGAGGCGAGTCTACCGCCGACTCCGTTCGGCCCCGTGCAGGGAGCATGGTGCGAAGCACGGTAGATTAGCGGGTGGAACTGTAGCTCAGTTGGCCGAGCATCTGGCCCGTCTCCCGCCTATTCGCCGCGGCAGACGGATCGGACGGGTGCGCGAGCCGGCCGGATCGCTTCAGATGTTCCTCGAGAGCTGCGCGGTTCTCGAATCTTCAGCTCGGCCCCCTTCGATCGTCAGCGTTCACCGTCACGATGAAGACGGCGGCGCGGTGGATGCCACGGAACCCGTGACACGGGCGACCTCAGTCGCCCTGGGCGGCACCCGTCATCTGCTTGACGATGCCGCGCCGCAGGGCGACGACGAACCCAATCACGCCCAGCAGCAGTGCAGCGGCGATCATGATCGTTCCGATCGCATTGATCTCAGGGGTCACGCCCAGCCGGAGCATGCCGTAGATGTAGACCGGCAACGGCGAGATGTCGACACCCGACGCGAAGAACGAAACCACGAAATCGTCGAACGAGAGCAGGAAGGCGAGTGCGAACGCCACGATAGCGGCCGGTGCGATCTGCGGAAGGATCACCAGCCTGACGACGCCGAACAGGGTCGCCCCCAGATCTCGCGCCGCCTCCTCGACGTCGGGCCGCAGCGTCTCGAGCCTCGCGCGCACCACGAAGGCGACGTAGGCGATGCAGAAGGTGACGTGCCCCACGATGATCGTCACGGGAGAAAGCGTGAGACCGGCCGTCGAGAACAACAGCAGGAGCGAGACGCCGAGTGCGATCTCTGGAGTGACGAAGACGAGGCCGAGAAGCCCCCCGGGCACCGCGGCTTCGGCGCGCCGCAACCGCGACAGGGCGAGAGCGAGGGCCGTACCGACGAATGTCGCGATCACTGCGACGACGAACGCTACCCATGTGCTCAGCCACAGCGACTCGAGCAGCGACTCGTTCGCGAACAGCGACTCGTACCACCGCACGCTCCAGGTGGTGAACGATCCGATAGACCTGCCCTCGTTGAACGAGAAAATCACCACGAACACGATGGGAGCGAGCTGGAACGCGAGGACGAGGGCCGTGACGACGGGCAGCACGACCGCTCTGCGCTGCCAGCTGGGGCGTTCGTTGTTCATGCCGCGTACCTCCTACGAAGCCGGTCGCTCAGCCAGGTGAACGTGCCGAGCACGACCATGACGATGACGAGCACGAAGATGCTCGCGGCAGCGCCGAGCGGGAGCGCACCGACGCCGCTGAACTGATCCTGGATGAAATTGCCGATCAGGTACTGATCCGGGCCGCCGAGGATCCTCGCCGTCGCGAAATCGCCGAATGACAAGAGGAACACCAGAGTCGCCCCCGAGATAACCCCGGGCAGCGAGGCCGGAAGGACCACTCGCAGGAACGCATCGGTGCCCGTGCCGTAGAGGTCGCGGCAGGCTTCGACCAGCCGCGTGTCGACGCCCTCGATCGCCACGTAGATCGGCAGCGTCATGAACGGCAGCAGTGCGTATACGAGACCGACGATGACGGCGAACGGCGTGCCCAGAAGCTGCACCTGCTGCTGCGCGTCGATGAGGCCCGTGCCCCTCAGCACCGAGACGATCACCCCCTCCGAGCTCAGCAGCTGCAGCAGTGCGTAGATGCGGATCAGGTAGTCGACGAGCCACGGCAGCATCAGCAGCAGCAGCAAGAGGTTCTTGGCTCTGCCGCCGTACCTCGACACCGTGTACGCGACGGCGTATCCAAGCACCAGGCAGACGCCGACGATCGTCAGCGCGTAGATGAGCGTGCGCCCGAGGATCGGCAGCACATGCGGCTGGAACAGCTGTCCGAACGACGTCAACGACCACGAACCGAGCAGCGGTCTCCCAACGATGTCGGTCTGCGACAGCGCGATGGCCAGCATCAGGACCAGCGGGCCGACGAAGAGGACCAGCAGCCACACCGCCCCCGGCCAGGAGAGCGCTCGCCAGAACCAGCTCGATCGTGATCGTTCCATCGTCTTCCTTATCCAGCCTTCGCCTGGCTCCAGGTCTGACGCCATAGCGGCAGCGCCTCGTCGGAGACCGGCGCGACCCACTGCTCCGAATCGGCGAAGATCGCTTCGTCGATGCCAATCCACGGCACATCGGCGATGAGCTCGTTGTAGGTCGCCATGCCCGTCGTCGTCGGGATCGGATACGCGATCCAGTTGACGACCTGCTCCATGTTCTCGGGCGCGAGCACCCAGTCGATGAACTTCACTGCGGTGCCCGTGTGCTCCGCGGTCGCGGGGATCACCAGGTTGTCGGCGTTGAACAGCGCACTCTCGGTGTTGTTCTGGAACGACCACTGCTCGGCGTTGTCGAGACTCTGCAGCGCCATGAACAGATTGGCCGCGTAGATCGGCGTCAGCCAGGCCTGGCCCGAGGTGATCATCTCTTCGGAGATCCCCGACCAGCCACCCAGGTTCGGCCTGAGCTCCTTGATCGCCGCGAGCGCCTCATCGAGTTCGGCCTGCCCCGCATCCTGCGGGGCATGACCGATCGCCCGCAGCACCAGCGACAGCGTCAGCGTCATGTCGTCCCACAAGTAGAGGTGCCCGCTTGCCGCATCGGCCTGGGTCCACAGGTCGTTGAGGCTCCCCGTCATGCCGGTGATGATGTCGTTTCGCCAGGCCAGGCCGACCGAACCGGTCGCGTACGGAGTCCCCACGAAGGGCGCGATGAACTCGTTCGCCGCGTCATCACCGGGGTTGTAAGGCGGTACCACGAACTGGGGCAGCACCTCGCCATAGTTCTCGAGCAGGTCGTGGTCGAGCCGCTGGATCAGCCCGCCCTCAGCCATCAGCTTGATGCGCTCGCTCGGAGCGAACGTCAGGTCGTAGGGCTGATTCGTCGCGAGCTTCGTCATCATCTCGTCGACAGTCGAGAAGTTGGTGATGTTCACCTTGACGCCGTACTCCTTCTCGAAGCCGGCGATCACTTCGTCGGGAACGTATTGCGCCCATGAGAACAGGTTGAGGTCGCCGTCGATCTCGGCCGAGGTCACCTCGGCGCCCGACGGGGTCGAGCCGCCGTTCGAATTGGTCGGCGCGCAGGCCGCGAGCGAGGCCGCGGCCCCGATCCCGATCATGCCGAGGAATCCTCGTCGGCTCTGCTGACCGAACGAACGGCCGGTGGGGGGCATGACGGTCATGATGCTCCTTCAATGGTTGGTGAGGTTGCCAGTACAGCGGTGGTCGCCGGATCCCACGAGACGTTCACGCGGTCTCCGGGGAGGAAGCGATCGCCTTCGACGATCGCGGCGCTCGGTGCCGTGGCGCCGAGCTTCGTACCATCGGACAGCAGAAGTCGCCAATGGCAGACGGAGCCGAGGAACTCAAACTCGGTGACGACCGCGGGGACGCCGAAGCCGTGGCGCGACTCTGTCCCCGGCGCGGTGAGTACGAGCCGTTCCGCGCGAAGCACGAGTTGGAGCGCGCGACCCGCTGAGGCGGCGGGCCCGGCGGGCACGCGCGTGCCGTCGGGCAGGGCGAGCAGACCCGTCTCTCCCTCGGAAACCGTCGCATCGAGCAGCGCGGAGTTGCCGAGAAAGTTCGCGACGAACGCCGTCTGCGGGCGCTCGTACAGCTCGGTCGGAGACGCGAGCTGCTCGACGCGCCCGAGATTCATCACGGCAGCCCGATCGGAGAGCGCCATCGCCTCGTTCTGATCGTGCGTGACGAAGACGAAGGTGATGCCGACCTCTCGTTGAATCCGCTTGAGTTCGCTCTGCATGGTCTGCCGCAGCTTGAGATCGAGCGCGGCAAGGGGCTCGTCGAGCAGCAGCGCGCGCGGCCGGTTGACGAGCGCCCTGGCCAGTGCCACTCGCTGCTGCTGCCCGCCGGAGAGCTCGCGGGGCTTCTGGTGCTCCTTGCCCGCCAGCTCGACGAGGTCGACGATCTCGGCGACGCGGCTGACGATCTCGGCCTTCGGCAGCTTGCGCCGCTTCAGCCCGAATGCGATGTTCTCGGCCACGCTCAAGTGGGCGAAGAGCGCGTACTGCTGGAACACCAGGTTCACATCGCGCTTGTTCGGGGGCGTCGTCGTGACATTGCTCCCGTGCAGCAGAATACTGCCCGACGTGAGGGTCTCGAACCCCGCGATCGAGCGCAGCAACGTCGTCTTGCCGCACCCGGAGGGCCCGAGGATCGAGAAGAACTCCCCTTCGCCGATCGCGAGATCGACCGCGTCGATGGCAGGGCGATCAGACCCTTTGTACGTCTTCGTCGCGGCGACCGCCTCGATGGCGGGGCCGCTGGCGCGAATGGTGCTCATCTGCTCTCCTGGTGCCGGGCTCGGTTCAGACGGGAACGACGGTGACGCCGTGCGGCAGCGAGGACAGGGTGCGCGTTCCGCTCTCCTGGTAGACGACGGTGTCGATCATGATGAAGTTCACCACGCTCTCGAAGTTGGTGACGGTGTCTGCAAGGAACACTCCCTCGACGTCCTCTTCACCGATCGTGTACTGGAACTCTCCCACCCAGTCCGGCGGAAAGCTGAGCCCGAGCTCGTACCCGCCGGTCCAATTGTGGAGCCCCCACGTGCCGGCGTCTTCGTAGTATTCCTTCAGCACACGGTTCGTCTCGCGGATGGGCGTGCCGACGCGCGCAGTCTGGCACAGCAACTCGTATGCACCGGCCTGGATCGCGCTGATCTCGAGCGCCTCCTCGGGAGCCTCGCCGACGAAGAACGTTGCGGCGACGTTCGCGTGGTAATGATTGTAGACTCCGCAGGGATCCACCCAGACGTAGTCCCCCCGCTTGATCTCTCGGCGCGTCGAGAAGGCATGACCCTGCTCGATGGGGCCCACCACCACCGACTCGTGCAGCGCCGCGGGTTCTCCCCCCGCGGCGACCATGCCGCGCAGCATCTCGCTCCAGACCTCGAGTTCGGTCATGCCGGGCTGCAGCACGTCGCGCACGGCGATCAGGCCGGCATCGCAGATCGCGGCGGCCTTCTCGATGTACTGCAGCTCCTGCGCGGACTTCACACGCCGAAGAGCCCGCACCGGGAGGCTGACGTCGACGATCTCGCAGCCCGCCTCTCTGAGCCTCGCCTCGAAGCGCCCCCCGACGTAGCGGTTGGGGATGTAGCTCCACTGCTCGACGCCGACACGACCGTTGAGCCAGCCCTCGCTCCGAAGCTCGCCGACGATGAAGTCCAGCGCCTCCTCGACATCGCGCTCCGGGTAGATGCGCGCATCGGTGACGACCGAGTGCATCTCGATCATCTCTTCATGCCCGTTCGTCTCGAACAGCACGAGCCGGTCGCTGTCGTGACGCAGCACCAGGGTCTGGAGCGCGGGCCAGTCGGAGGGCGACTGGCCCTTGTTCCACCTGAGCGCGTGACCGCACAGCCAGGCGATCGCCTCGGGCGACGAGATCAGGAGCAGATCGACCTGCTGCTCGGCCATCAGGGCGCGGGCCTTGTTCTGGCGCTCGCGGTACTCCTCGGTCGTGAAGTGGAGCTCCTTCGGTCTGGCGAGCATCGCATCGAGTTCGGCGCGGATGTATGCGGCGTAGCGCGGGTCGGGGGACATTTCTGTGTGCTCCGTTCGAGAGTGGGGATGGTTATTCTCGGGCGCCGCCGACGAAGGTCTCGCGCGCTTGCGCACGCCAGATGTCTTCGGGCCGGCAGGCCAGCAGATCGGTGTCGAGGGCGACCAGGTCGGCGGTTGCGCCGGGTTCGATCGACCCCGTCGCGTCGAAGCGCGTCGCCCATGAGCTGCCCGCGGTGTAGGCCTCGATCGCCCGCGCAACCGGGATCGCCTGGTCTCCGAGCGGCGGGCCGTCGGTCACCCCGGGCTCGCGACGGTTGACCGCGACGTGGATGCCGAGGATCGGGTTCGGGCTCGACACCGGCCAGTCGCTGCCGCCGATCAGCCTGGCACCGGCGCGCAGCAGGTCGCCGAACGGGTACTGCTGCCGTACCAGCAGGGGCGCCAGGAAGGGCAGCGTCAGCTCGTCCACCTGCGCCGAGTGCGCAGCCCAGAGCGGCTGCATGTTGGCCCCGGCACCGAGCAGGGCGAAGCGGGCGATGTCGGCCGGGTGCACCATCTGGATGTGGGCGAGGTGATGGCGCGCATCGCGGATGCCGTTGACCTCGCGCGCATGCTCGATCGCGTCGAGGGACTGCCGAACCGCTCGATCCCCGAGCGCGTGGAAGTGCAGCTGGAACCCGCGGGAGTCGAGGGCGACGGCGTATTCCTTCAGCAGCTCAGGGTCGACGAAGTCGATCCCGAGGTTGTCGGTGCGATTCCCGCAGCGGTCGAGATACGGTTCGGTCACCGATGCCGTGAAGTTCTCGGCGACGCCGTCGGCCATGATCTTGATCGCCTCGCAGGCGAACCGGTCGGGGCTGGCGAGCGCCCTCGCCCGCTCCTGCCGCTCGACATGCCCGACGATCTGCTCGGCGCCGATGCCGCGCTCCCACCACAACGCACCGGAGACTCGGATGCGGAGCGCCTCGTCGGCGACCAGCCGCTCGTAGACCGGAAAGGAGTCGGGCAGCCCGAACGCCTCGCCGACCCACGCGTCTTGGATGGCGGTGACACCGAACCGCAGCAACTCCTGCTGGGCGCGCAGGAACCCGCGGTACATGAGCTCTGTGGACACGGGTGGGCGCACGCGCTCGATCAGGCTTGCCGCGCCTTCGTGGAGCGTGCCGCTCGGCGTCCCGTCGGGGTCGCGCTCGATCCGCCCGTCAGCGGGATCGGGCGTGGCGGCCGTCACGCCCGCGAGCTCCAACGCCCGCGAGTTGACCCATACGCCGTGGTGATCCTTGTTGTACAGAGCGACGGGCCGTTCGCGCACCACCGCGTCGAGCGCTTCGCGACGCGGGGTGCCACCGGGGAACGCACCCATCTCCCACCCGCCGCCGACGATCCACTCCTCGTCCGGATGAGCCGCTGCGTAGGCGGCGACGATATCGAGGCAGGCATCTGCGGCCGCCGCGTCGGCGAGGTCGCACTGCAGCATCTCCACCCCGGCGACGAAGGGGTGCACATGGGCGTCTTGAAACCCAGGGATCAGCATGCCGCCGTCGAGCTCCACGATCTCGGTGCCGGCCCCGACGAAAGCCTCGATGTCGCTGTCGCGCCCCACAGCGAGAACCTGCCCGCCACCGACAGCCACCGATCTGCGGCTGCTCAGCTCAGGATCGTCGGCCGCGGTGAAGACAGTTCCTGAGCGGAAGACCAGGTCGGCGTTCGCCAGCATTCTCACTCCATTCTCGACTCACGGCGACGAGGCAGCTGTCGATGCCGCTCCGTGCCGGTACTCAAATACTCTCTTGAAATCTCATGCCTGTCAACATTGTTGACTGAATTGTTGTTTGGCCGAATCACTGATGTAACGATGTTCGGACTCGGCGTCGAGCCGAACCGCATCGAACGCGCGAATCAGGCATACTCGAATACGGCGCACCGATGTGGAGGGACCCATGAGCACACTGCAGCAACGGCGACGGACGGCACCGGGAACCCTCGACACCCGGGTCATTATCGCCGCCGGGCTGCGACTCGCCCGCGGGGCGGACGCGCCTGCGCTGCGCATCCGAGACCTCGGGCGCGCGCTCGGCGTCGACCCTAGCGCGGTCTACCGGCACTTCCGGAACAAGGACGAACTGCAGCGCGCGCTGCTTGATGAACTGCTGCGCGAGGTCATCGACTCGACGACCATCGTTCCCGAGGAGGATTGGAAGGGCGCGCTCCGAGAACAGGCTCGAATCGTGCTCCGGGTGTTCGGCACCTACCCGATGATCGGTGCGCTCGCCGCGACGCTGCTCACGCGCGGCCCGGCCGAGGTCGACATTACCGAACTGCATCTCAGAGGGTTTCGCGCCGCAGGCCTCGAGGGCGACATCCTGATCCAGCACTTCGGCGCCTATGAAAGCCTGCTCTACTCGATGGCGGCGGCCATCGCCGCGGTGCGCTCATCGAACCGGGAGGCAGAGCCCGAGGATATCCTCTGGTTCGACCGCACGCTCGACGTTACGCCACAGTCGCACCCGCTCACCGCCGAGTACCGGGTTCCGATCCTCACCTTCGGCTACCACTCGCTGTGCCTGAGCAGCGTCGACTTGATTCTCGACTCCGCCGAGCGGGGGGCCGCAGGCGACTGAGCAGCGGGACCCTCGGCAGGAGCCGCCCGTCCGGGCACACCTGGGCGTCGAAGTGCCCCCACCAGGACTTGAACCCGGGACCTACTGATTAAAAGGGCTCATCGGAATTGAGGGTGTAGACGTTGCCTGAATCCGCCGGCCTCGAGTAACGATCTCGCGATGTAGTGGGCCAGGTTCCTAAACCCGAGCGCCGAGCCGCGGAGGTGTTCGAGGCGGCCATTGATCGCTTCGGTCGGCCCGTTCGAGGTCCCCGGGTGATCGAAGTACGCCAGGATGTCTACCCGGCGACGGTCGAGCGTGTACGCGAGCTTGCGGAGCTCAACGAACCAGGTCGGCGTCGTCGTTTTCAGCACGTCGATGAGCTCGCGCAGCCGCTTCCGCGCGAGCCCGCCGTATTTCTCACGGTAGGCCGCGACGACCTGCTGATAGACCCGCCACGCTCGCCACACATCCGCGTGTTGCGGGTCAGCGAACACCCCTTCGAGCTTCGCTTGCTGTTTCTCGGTCAGGAACGCTTCCCCGGTGCGCAGGACCCGGCGCACTTGGTAGAGCGGATCGCCACGTCTCCCGCGATGCCCGAGGGTTTCCTGCTGGACTCGCTGCCTGACTCGGTCGAGCATGTCGCCGGCGAGCTGGACGACGTGGAAGGGATCCATCACCTTGAATTGGCCTGGTTTGAGTTCCGATCTTTATACAAGGATGGAACTACGATGCCAAGCAAATACGACCCTGAGCTTCGTCAGCGTGCGCTCCGCATGCTCGCTGAGGCTCGCCCTGAGCATGAGTCACTGACGGCCGCTTGCCGACACGTCGGCGGCCTCCTGGGAGTGAGCCCTGAGACACTGCGAGTGTGGCAGCGCCGCTACGACATCGATACCGGTGTGAAGCTCGGCGTCACGAGCGATATGACTGAAGAGAACCGACGCCTGCGACGCGAGAATGCCGAGCTGAAGAAGGCCAACGAAGTTCTTAAAGCTGCGAGCGTGTTTTTCGCGAAGGAACTCGACCGGCCACGTACGAAATGATCAGATTCATCGACGAGTATCGTGATCGTTTCGGGGTCGAGTTCCTCTGCCGTGCACTCAGGACGGCGGTTCGTGGGTTCCTCACCTCGCGTGGTTATCGGGCTGCGAAACAGCGGACGTCCTCAGCTAGGTGTAGTTCCTCGGGACGTTGTGAACGCTCGAGATAGATGAAGACCTCCGGAAGGATGGGGTTTATCACAACTCTCACCCTCACCCGGAGGTCTTCATGTCTCACGCTAACGCACCCCTCACCCCAATCGGTAGAACTCGCCTCGCCGCATTGATCGTTGACCAAGGATGGCCAGTTCGGCGCGCTGCGGAACGATTTCAAGTCTCACCCGCAACGGCATCGAAATGGGCAGCAAGGTATCGCGCCGGTGAGCCCTTGACCGATCGTTCGTCGCGCCCGCATCATTCACCCGCGAGGCTGTCGAAGCGGCGCGAGCATCGCATCATTAGTCTCCGCTTCACCCGCCGCTGGGGCCCACACCGGATCAGTTATCACCTGGGTATCCCGCGGTCCACGATCGAGCGCGTGATCACACGCTACCGAATGCCTCTCCTCGCACATCTCGATCAAGCGACCGGCCTGCCAGTCCGACAACCTCGGCCCATTCGCTACGAGAAACAGGCTCCGGGTGAGTTGGTGCATGTGGACATTAAGAAGCTCGGCCGTATCCCTGATGGCGGAGGATGGCGAGTTCATGGGCGAGGGTCAGATCAGCAACGGCGCACGTTGCGAGTCACGAATCGAGCAGCGCGTGCAGGCGGGAAACCTTCGCGCGGCTACGTGTACCTCCATCACGCCGTCGATGACCATTCACGCCTCGCGTATTCAGAGATCCTCGCTGACGAGAAGAAGGAGAGCGCAGCCTCGTTCTGGGCGCGAGCCCGCGCGTTCTTCACCGACGCCGGAGTGACTATCACCGGAGTGATGACAGACACCGGGCCCTGCTATCGGTCGCACGCGTTTGCGGAAGCGCTGGGACCGAGCGTGAAGCACCGATTCACTCGCCCCTACCGGCCGCAAACCAACGGAAAGGTGGAGCGTTTCAATCGCACCCTCGCGCAGGAATGGGCGTACGCGGTCGCTTATGAAAGCGAAGAAGCCAGGGCCGAAAGTTATGGCACCTGGCTTCATCACTACAATCATCATCGACCCCATACCGGGATCGGCGGGCTCACTCCCTCAGATCGTGTTCACAACCTCACTGGGAACTACAGCTAGGCAACTGCGCGATGAACTCATCGTGCCGGAGATCCAGCAGCTCCACGCGAGGCATTATGGCGTGTACGGGCGACGGAAGATGCACGCCCTGCTCCGGCGTGAGGGGTGGGAGATCGGCCGCGACCAGACCGAACGCCTCATGAAGCTCGCCGGCGTGCGCGGGGTGCGGAAATCAAAGCGAGTGTTCACCACGCGCTCCGACAAAGCGGTGGCACTGCCTGCCGATCTGGTCAACCGGAGATTCGTCGCTGATGGGCCCCGCAAGCTCTGGGTGTGCGACGTGACCTACGTGGCGACGTGGTCTGGGTTCGCCTATGTCGCGTTCGTCACCGACGTGTACTCGCGCAGGATCGTGGGCTGGAACGTTGCTGCGACGCTGAAGTCAGAGATTCTGCCGATGCAGGCACTGGACATGGCGGCATGGCAGTCGGGCGGCCGGCTCGATGGGCTCATCCATCACGCTGATCACGGGTCGAACTACACCGCCATGGTCTATACCGACCGTATCCAAGAACTTGGTGCGGTGCCCTCGACCGGAACTGTCGGCGACAGTTTCGACAACGCGATGGCTGAGGCGGTCAACAATCTCTACAAGACCGAGCTGATTCGTCAGCAGGGCCCGTGGCGGACGGTCGAGCAGGTCGAGCTCGCGACCCTCGAATGGGTGTGGTGGTGGAACCAGGAACGCCTCCACGGAGAGCTCGACATGCGTACTCCGATCGAGGTCGAACAGACGTACTACGCTGAGACCCAGACGCTTCTGTCACCGACCGGCTGACAGGAAAACCGGTCGGAACAAGAACCAGGCCAATTCACAGCACGAGATCGTCGAGGCGGTACGGGATCGTCTGTCGAAGACGTACAGCGCGGACGATCCCGTACTGTCTCGTTCCTGCGTGCGTGCCTGCGCACGTGCGGTGCGGTGCGCGAGATGCTTGGAACGGGAGCCCACGCCCGCGCGATCACGGGCTACAGGCCAGAAAGAATGGATGGGGCTGGGGGTGTTCAGCCCCTCCCGGGTGCGCCGCGCCCGGCGACCGGGGATCGCATCGCAGATCCCCTCGTCGCAGATCCCCTAGATCTGCCCGATCTGCTCGCGCTTCTCGGCCTGGAACGTGTCCTCCTTGCGGCCGTGCGCCCAGTAGGCCGAGAGCGACAGCTGCTCCCGGTCGAGCCCCCGCTCATCGGTCAGGTAGGGGCGGAGCGACTTCATCGCCCCGCGCTCGCCGTGCGCGAAGACCTGCACGCGCCCGTCCTGCCAGTCGACCGCCCGCACGGCGTCCGCGAGGAGGGTCGTGGTCCCCGCCTCCCGCCCGTCGCGGTGCAGCCACTCGATCCGGATCCCGTCGGGTGCTGTCAACTCGAGATGATCGGCATCGCCGTCGACCTCGAGCAGCGCGACGCCCCGAGTATCGGGCCGCATCGCCTCCAGCGCCGAGGCGATCGCCGGAAGCGCCGAGTCGTCGCCGGCAAGCAGATGCCAGTCCGCCTCGGGATCCGGCGCGTAGCCGCCGCCGATGCCGCCGAGCACGACGGGGGCGCCAGGCACCGCTCCGTCCGCCCACGGGCCCGCGACGCCCTCGTCGCCGTGCACCACGAAGTCGATCCAGATGCGACCGTTCGCGAGATCGAAGCGGCGGATCGTGTAGGTCCGCCGCGAGGGCAGGAGTTCGACCGGCAGCTCCTGCCGGAGCGCGTCGAGGTCGTAGGGCGGCACGAGGTCGGTGCCGGGGTGGGCGAAGAGCATCTTGGTGTAGGCGTCGGTACGGCCGTTGTCCTCGACCGCGGAGATGCCGGGGCCGCCCGCGACGATGCGCACCATGCGCGGCGACAGCTGGATGCGTTCGAGCACCTCCAGGACGATCTGGGGGCGCTGCGGACGCGCGGGGCGCTGGGGGGTTGCAGGACTACTCTCAGTGGGCCGGGACATGGTGCTCTGGATCCGCCTTTCGATTCGCAGCTTCGGAGCCCGGGCGGGTCGTCCCGCCGATCGGCACTCCAGGAAGGATATCCGGGGGCGCCGGGCGGGTACCGGCTAGCGCACTGCGAGCACCGCTCCGAGGTCGTCGGAGGTGACCGTGCAGCTCGATCCGTCCGCCAATGGAATAGGAATCCCGTTGCGGAACCACGTGTGGCTCGCAGCGCTCGCGCCTTCGGGCATCTCCACCTGAGCGCGCAGCAGCCGATCAGCCGGGCTCGGCCGCGCCGGGCTCGCGCCGCCCCAGCTTCGACGGCCACCACACCGCCGGGCCGATGTCGTACATGAGCGCCGGCACCAGCAGGGCCCGGACCAGGAACGTGTCGAGCAGCACGCCGAACGCGACGATGAACGCGATCTGCACGAGGAAGAGGATCGGCAGTACCGAGAGCGCGGCGAAGGTCGCCGCGAGCACGAGCCCTGCGGAGGTGATGACGCCGCCGGTGACCGAGAGGCCGCGGATGATGCCGGCACGGGTGCCGTGCGCCTTCGACTCCTCCCGCACCCGCGTGGCGAGGAAGATGTTGTAGTCGATCCCCAGGGCGACGAGGAACACGAAGCCGAACAGCGGGACGGCGGGATCCGCCCCCGGGAACTCGAAGACGCCGTTGAACACGAGCGCGGACACCCCGAGCGCCGTGCCGAAGGAGAGCACGGTGGTCAGGATGAGCAGCACCGGGGCGAGGATCGAGCGCAGGAGCAGCATCAGGATCAGGAGGATCACCGCGAGCACGACGGGGATGATCAGCGTGCGATCGTGGATCGAGGCGTCGTTCGTGTCGATCGCCGTGGCGGTGACGCCGCCCACCAGCGCATCCGCGCCGTCGCCGGCGAAGACCGTCCGCAGATCGCGGACCGTCGCCTGGGCCGCCTCGGAGTCCGCCGCGTCCGTGAGCGTGCCCTGCAGCATCACCCGGCCTTCGATCACGGTCGGCTCGGGCGCCGGGGTCCCGGGCGGGCCGGCGGCGACGATACCGTCCGCCGTCACGGATCCAGCTCCCGAGGGCGCATCGGCGCTCAGCACCGAAACGCCGTCGATCCCGTCGCTGCTCAGCAGCGTGTCGGCGACCGCCTGCAGTTCCGCCTCGGGCGCCAGCACGTGGACGGGGCTGCCCGATCCACCTGGGAAGTGCTCGCCGAGGGCCTGCTGCCCGTCCCGCGCCTCCGACGCGCCGAGCACGAGCTCGGACTGCGCGACTCCGTGCGCCTGGAGC
>NZ_JBHSRW010000047.1:0-14105 GCF_042659205.1 Leucobacter soli | reverse complement strand
CCGTCGCCGAGACCGCCAGCGCGGCCGCGATCGCGACCAGCCGACCGACGGGCAGCCCGATCGATCCGATCAGCACGTAGTCGCGCACGCCGCCCAGCCCGCGCGTGACGGCCAGTGCGACCGTCGACAGCGTGAACAGCGGCAGGAAGACGGCCGCCGCGCGGACGAGCACGAGAAGGTCGTGGGATCCGCCCCCGACGAGCGGAGCGATGGCGAGCAGGATCAGGCCGGCGAGCACGCCGCCGAAGAGAGAGCCCCAGAGCAGGATCCCCGCCGCGCGCCGCACGTCCCCGCCGCCGTCCGCGGCGAGGCGGGGCAGCAGCCAGACGGCCGTCGTGTCGAGCCCGAGCTTCGCCACGGCGCCGGTGATCATGAACACTGAGATCAGCTGGAACACGACGCCGCTGCCCTCGGGCCCCAGCATCCGCGCCAGCACGATCGACAGCGCGAAGCCCGCGAGCGCGCTCGTCAGCGAACCGACGAAGCTCAGCCCGGAACTCCGTGCGGCGTCGCCCAGTGCACTGCTCACGACCCCACCTCCCCGTGGCCCGCGGCGGGCGGCCGGAGGCCGCCTCCCGTTACTCGCCGATCATAGCGAGCGGGCGGAGCGTACGGCGGAGGATCCGGATCCGCCCCCCGGCGGATCCGGCCCGCCCGTCTCTCTCGGTACTGCCCGCTACCCGGTCCTGCCCGGTGGTCGGCGCAGCCCGACGCTCATTGCAACTCGGTGAGTGCGGCTGTCGCCCAGAACGTCACATCCGGCGTCGCCCGGAAGTTCACATGCGTCTCGGCCGCGATCACGTTCGTCCCGCTCACCAGCAGATTCCGCGGCACCTCGACCGTCAGCATGTCGTTCTGCGCCACCGTCACCCGACGCGCCAAGGGCGCGTAGGTCAGATAGGTGACCTCGCCGTCGCGCATATTGTTCCGCCCGACCTCGACGCCGTTCACGTAGACGACCACGCCGTCATCGCCGATCGCCGACAGATCCAGCGACACGACCTTCGAGGCGTCCTCCACATCGAACGTCGAACGGAAGTACACCGCCCGCGGCCGATCCGCCGTGTTCGCCACCGGGTTCAGATTCGTCGCCACCAGCGTCGACCCGTACCCGATCGGCCCCGCACCGGTCGACCACCCCGACGGGTTGAACCCGACCTGCGCCCAATCGCTCGGCGGCGCGTTCACCCCGTACAGGTACGCCCACGACGTCCCGACCGACACGACCTCCCGCGTCGTCGGCACACCGGTCGGCGCGGTGACGGTCACCCGTTGCGTCGAGGTGCCCGTCCCGCCGCGGTCGTCGGTGACCGTGAGCGTCACGTCGTAGTCGCCGGCCACCGTGTAGGCGTGCGATGCCAGCGCCCCCGATCCGGTGCTCCCGTCGCCGAAGCTCCACGCCCAGGAGGCGATGGTGCCGTCCTCGTCGGAGGAGCCCGAGCCGTCGAACGCGACGTCCAGGTTCGTCGCCAGGTAGTCGAACACCGCCTGCGGCGCCTCGTTCGGCGCGGCCGGTCCGGAGAGCTCGGTGAGTGCGGCTGTCGCCCAGAACGTCACATCCGGCGTCGCCCGGAAGTTCACATGCGTCTCGGCCGCGATCACGTTCGTCCCGCTCACCAGCAGATTCCGCGGCACCTCGACCGTCAGCATGTCGTTCTGCGCCACCGTCACCCGACGCGCCAAGGGCGCGTAGGTCAGATAGGTGACCTCGCCGTCGCGCATATTGTTCCGCCCGACCTCGACGCCGTTCACGTAGACGACCACGCCGTCATCGCCGATCGCCGACAGATCCAGCGACACGACCTTCGAGGCGTCCTCCACATCGAACGTCGAACGGAAGTACACCGCCCGCGGCCGATCCGCCGTGTTCGCCACCGGGTTCAGATTCGTCGCCACCAGCGTCGACCCGTACCCGATCGGCCCCGCACCGGTCGACCACCCCGACGGGTTGAACCCGACCTGCGCCCAATCGCTCGGCGGCGCGTTCACCCCGTACAGGTACGCCCACGACGTCCCGACCGACACGACCTCCCGCGTCGTCGGCACCGCCGGGCCCTCGGACACCGTCACGGTCTTGGTGAGCGCGGCCTGGGCGCCATCGGCGTCGGTGACGGTGAGCGTCACCACGTAGGATCCCGCCGCGTCGTAGGTGTGCGAGGTCGTCTCGCCGGCGCCCGTGTCGCCGTCGCCGAAGGTCCATGCCCAGGAGGCGATGGGCCCTTCGAGGTCCGCGGAGTCGGATGCGTCGAACGAGGCCTGCAGCCCGTTCGTGCCGAAGTCGAAGGCTGCCACGGGCGGCGTGTTCGGCGCGGCCGTCACGGTGACGGTGCGGGCCGTCGAGGCGCTCGCCCCGTCGTCGTCGGTCACGGTCAGGGTGACGAGGTAGTCGCCGGCCGCACCGTAGGTGTGCGGAACCGTCTCGCCGGTGGCCGAGGTGCCATCGCCCAGGTTCCACTGCCAGCTGACGACGCTGCCGTCGGTGTCGGTGGAGGCCGAGGCATCGAGCTCGACGGCGAGGTGGGTCGCCGTGTACCCGAAGTCCGCGATCGGCGGCGCGTTGACCGCCTCCTCGGAGACGGTGACGGTCTTGGTCACCGAGTTCTCGGCTCCGTCGTCGTCGGTCACGGTGAGGGTGACGAGGTAGTTGCCCGCCTCCGCGTAGCTGTGCTCGACGCCCGGGACGTCGCGTTCGACGTCGTCGGAGTCGTCTCCGAAGTCCCACTTCCACGAGACGACGTCGCCGTCCGCGTCGGAGGAGTCGGATCCGTCGAAGGTCACGTCGAGGAAGGCCGCGGTGTACGAGAAGCTCGCGACGGGCGGTGCGTTCGGCGGCTCAGGGGCGACCGTCACGGAGCGGGTCGCCGTCGCCGAAGCGCCGTCGTCGTCGGTCACGGTCAGAGTGACCGCGTAGGTGCCGCCCTGTGCGAAGGTGTGCTGCTGCGTCAGCGCAGCCTGTCCGCCGCTCACCACCGGCGACCCGTCGTCGAAGTCCCAGCTGACGGAGGCGATGCTGCCGTCGGGATCGGTCGTCGCCGTGCCGTCGAAGTCGACGGCGAGGAACTCGGCGGTGAAGTCGAACTGCACGAGGGGCGCCTGGTTCGGGGGCTCCTCGACGGTGACGCTTTGCGTGGCCGTGGCCGTGTCGCCGTCGTCGTCGGTCACCGTCAGCTGAACGGTGAAATCGCCGGCGGCCGCGTAGTGGTGGCTGACGGTCTCGCCCGAGCCCGACGATCCGTCGCCGAAGGTCCACTCCCAGCTCTCGATGTCGCCGTCGGCATCGAACGACGCCGACGCGTCGAAGTCCACGTCGAGGGAATCGACATCGTAGGAGAAGGCGGCGGTGGGCGCCTGGTTCGGCGGCGCCAGGACGTCGATGACCCGCTGCAGCGCCGTCGCTTCGCCGTCGTCGTCGGTGACGGTCAGGGTGACCGTGTAGCTGCCCGCCGCCGCGTACTCGTGCGTCACGAGCGCGCCCTCGACGGTGTCGCTGCCGTCCCCGAAGTCCCACTCGATCCGTTCGATCGTCCCGTCGAGGTCGATCGAGGCGGAGCCGTCGAACGACACGGTCAGGTGGTCGGCCGTATGCGAGAAGTTCGCGATGGGCGCCTGGTTCGGCAGCTCCAGCCCGGCCTGGTAGTGGTCCCGGACCTGATCCGCGTCGAGCGGGTAGTCGTAGACCGCGGCCTCGTCGAGGCGACCGTTGAGGTAGGCCGACGTCGACCCCCAGGTGGTGTCGCCGCCCACTCGCCAGTAGCCGGCGTAGTCCTCGGCGATGGCCTGCGTGTGCGTGCCCATGAGCACCCCGTCGACGTAGAATCTCATGCCGTTGGGCGAGATCGTGCCGACCGCGTGGTGCCACTGACCGTTGTTGTAGGAGCCCGGCGAGGTGATCTTGAACTCCGCCCCGGAGTACACGCCGAAGACGAGCTTGCCGTCGTTCTGCATGTAGATGTGGCGATCGTACGACGTGGAGGTGCCGGAGGCGGCGTTGCCGAAGCCGATCAGCTTGCCCCCTCGATTCGTCGTGGTGTTGAACCAGACCTCGACCGAGAAGGTGTTCGGGCCCTGCATGATGTCGTTCGCGACGACCACGTCGTTGCTGCCGTCGAAGGAGGCTGCGGCTTTCGAAGCCGGGATCCCGGCGACGTTCTTGGTGACGCCCTGCTGGTAGGTTCCCATGCGGGTGCCGGTGGCGCTGTCCGCCGCGAGCGTGCCGCTCGTCTCGTCGAGGCGCCAGAAGGTCAGCGGATGGTCGTCGAAGATGAGGCCGCCGTATGCATCGGCCGGCCGCGGCTGCGGGAGGTCGAGCGTGTACGCGGCGGTGGTCGCGATGCCGTCGTTATCCACGACGGTGAGCCGGATCGCATAGGTGCCGCCCGCGAAGTAGGTGTGCGCGGCCTCGGCCCCGGTCGCCGTGGCGCCGTCGCCGAAGCTCCAGTAGTACGCCGCGATCGATCCGTCGTCCGTGGAGCCGGTGCCGTCGAAGGCGACATCGAGGCCGGAGACGGTGTGCCGGATGTCGGCGACCGGCGCCTGATTGCCGCCGGGCACGGTCAGCACCGGGCTGCTCGCGCTCACGTTGCCGGTGGAGTCTGCGGCGCGGACGAAGTAGCGCCGCTCCCCGTCCAGGGGGACGGTGATGCTCGTGGAGGTGGTCGTCGCGATCACGCGGTTGTCGCGCAGGACCTGGTACGCGCCGCCGCCGAGACCGCCGGAGGGCGCACCCCAGGCCAGGCTCACGGTGGTGGAGGTGACCGCGGTCGTGCGGAGGTTCACCGGCGTGTTCGGCGCCGTGCTGTCGCTCAGTCCGAAGCGGACGAAGGCGCCGGTCCACCCGGAGCTCCCGTTGGAGAGGCGCGCGCGCGTGAAGTCGCCGCCCGTCCAGATCGTGCCGTCGGGCGCTGCGGCCGAAGCCCAGCCGCCGGATCCGAGCCGGGAGTTCATCACGGGGCTGAAGGTGCTCACCGAGGAGGAGCGGCCGTCCATCCGCCAGGCGTTCATCCACCCCATGGTGTCGGCGCGGGACCACGCGGTGCCGACGCTCGGCCAGAGGGTCGCGCCTTCGTAGATGAACCAGTTCGAGTGCGAGCCGCCGTAGAGGAAGTCGCCTGCCGCGAGGAGCGTCTGGAAGTCGCCCTTCGGGTTGGTGATGTGCGTGGTCAGCCGCTCGTAGGTGGAGGCGTCGAACGCGAACATCGAGTGCTCGGATCCCCCGACGTAGATTCGGTCGCCGTGCCGCACGATCGAGCGCTGATAGAACATGCCCGTGCTCGACCAGGTCGGATTCCACGGCACCGGGTCGAGCGCCGCGGGAGTGGCGACCGGCAGCGCCGCGACGCTCGTGGCGTCGTCCGTCCCGACGCGGGAGAAGAATCCGGAGAAGTACACCTTCGATCCGTCGGGCGCGAGATCGGAGTCGAGCACGGTGCCGTTGACCTCGGGGCGCCAGTCGACGACCGGCATCATCGTGTTCGCGTCGATGCGTGCCACGTTGCGGGTGTAGCGGGATGGCCCGGTCGGGCCCGTCGTGTTGGTGAAGGCGCCGCCGAGGTAGAGGCTGTCGCCGCTGACGGTGATCGTCTCGACGCGGATCGAGCCGGGCGTCGAGTTGCTGGTGATCGTGGGGCGTGAGCCGACGAGGGCGCCGGTCGACGGGTTCAGCACGGCGAATCCGGTCACGGCCGTGCCGTTCACCGAGGTGAACTTTCCGCCGACAGCGAGGTTGCCGTTCGGGGTGGCCGCGAGCGCAAGCACCGCCTCGTTCAGCGTCGGCCGGAAGGAGGTCACGAACTGGCCGGTCGTCGCGTTGAACGCGGCGAGGAACGGCTGGGAGACCTGCCCGGCGCCCGACTCGGACTGCTGCGCGTAGCGGAAGTTGCCGCCGACGAACATGGTGTTGCCGATGGCGACCATGTCCTGCACCTCGACGTCGCCCTCGCGCTGGACGGCGCCCGCGATGCCGGTGACGCCCCACGGGTTGGAGAGCGCGCCCGAGCTGGGGACGGCTTCGAGCTCCTTCACCGGAGTGCCGGAGTTCGGGATCCGCGGGTAGGCCGCCTCGCCGTTCGACACCTCGGGGCGCACATAGACCTCGGCGAAGGGGCGCGCGCCGCCCTGCCCGTTGGTCGGCGTCCAGAGGTAACTCCCTGCGGCGGTCGTGCCGGTCACCCCGTTGCCGTACGAGAAGCCCCAGGTGTAGCTGTGGTTCGTGCCGATGCTCGTGTCGACGCGCAGCGTCGACGTCCCCGAGCCGAAGCTCGACGAAGTAGATCCGTTGCCCGTCGAGGTGCCCACCCGCCAGTTCGTCAGCGGCCAGCCGGCGCCGAACGTCCAGAACCATCCGGAGGGCTTGTTCGTGCGGAAGCGCACCTCCTGCCACGAGCTGCCGGCCGTATTGAGCGCGCGGCGCACGCGGACGCCGTCGGCGAGCTCCGTGACGCTCTTGCCGTCGAGCAGCTGGTCGACGGTCGCGGTCGGCAGCTGCGTGGTGATCGAGTCGGCGGCCGGGGTGCCGGTGAGCAGCGTCGAGGGGTTGCCGCGCCCGACGGCGTTGTACTCCCATCCCTGGCGGCCCTGGCCGACCTTGACCCACCCGCCGCCATCGGTCACCTGGTCGCACCAGAACTGGGCGGGGGCGTCCATAGACGGGGTCAGCAGCCAGTAGACGCCGCTCGGCGAGCTCGGATGGAACTGCTTGATCTCCCAACACGACGCCGCGGCCGTATCCGACGTGAGGCCGGTGAACCGGTCCGGATCCAGCCAGGGGAAGTCGTCGGCGAGCGTCTGCGCGACCGGCGGCTCGGCCGCCTGTGCGGCGGGCTCCGTCGGGAACGGGAGAGCCAGTGCGACCGTGAAGGCAGTGGCGATGGCGAGTAGCCGACGAATTCCCGAATGCCGCATCGACATATCAAACCCCCCAGGTTTGGGACCGTCCCGGAGGGGAGGCCGTCACCGCTTTGTGATCCCAGGCCGAAGACTGGTCCTGCGACGGATCCTCGCACGCGAGGTCACGGCGCCAGAGGGAAATAAGCAATCATTACGCACGACCTTCGGGGAGGAATCCGGCCTCCCGTGCCGCGCGGATCGTCCCGCGGATGTTCGCGGCGCTCGACGCGCCGAAGACCACCGATTCGATCCGCGGATGCGCGACCACCCAGTCGAACGCCTCGCGAGGCGGAATCGCGCCCGAAGCGTAGACGGACATCGCGACGGCGCGGAAGTCCCGCTCCGCGAGAGCCCGCTCGTACTCCTCCGCTCCGCCGCTCATGCGGAAGCCCAGCTTGTTCAGGTTGCTGCAGACGAGCGGGCGCTCGAGACCGACCCGGTCGAGCGCGTCGAGCAGGCGCGGCAGATTCATAGTGATGAACCCGGGCTCGGCTCCGTACCGGGACCGGACGTGCTCGGCGAACACGGTGAACGCGTCGTCGAAGCCGAGCCCCAGCAGCAGATCGACGACGACGTTCTGGAGGAACACGACCGGCGTCGGCACGCCGTCGAACATCGTCATCTCGGCGTCGATCAGCATGCGGATGAGGCTCTCCACGTCCTTCTTGGCGACGGCCGCGCCGCCCTGGAGGGCGAGGCCGACCAGGCTCTGGTCCGCAGGCAGGAACGACTTCAGCGCGCCGAGCGGCCCGAGCTCGGTCATCGCATTCGCGTACTTGTGCGCGTAGGGCATGCAGGGGAGGAACGCGAACGACGCGTAGCGCACCCGGTCGGCGCGCACCCGGTCGGCGACCTCGGCGATCCGCTCGTGGGTGGTGCACATGAAGGAGTGGATCCCCTCGGCCTGAGCCGCGTCGAGGACATCCATCATCGCCGAGAGGTCTTGGAAGCGCACCGCCTGGGCCCGCGCCTTCTCCTCCGACATGTGGTTGACGCCGAAGAACTGGTTGTCTCCGAAGAGCAGCCGATCGAGTCCGGTCGTGGTGGTCACCTTCGTCACTCCCCTCTCAGCTTTCCGAGACTCCAGAACGCACGCTTCCGGGCTCCGCGGCTCCCCGGACCCGCACCCGCAGCACCCGACACCCCTGCACCCGACGCTCCTGTGCCCGACGCCGCAGCCACCCCGCACGGAACGGCGGCGTCGGCGACGAGCATCTCGATCACCCGGTCGGTGACGGCGGCCGACGCGAACGAGTTCACGCCCGCCGCAGCACCGTCGGCGGGTTCTCCCGCGACGGCGTCGACGAAGTAGGCCCACTCGGCGCTGTACTCCTCGCCGCGCAGGTAGAACCAGACCGGCGGCGTGAGCTCGGTCGTGTACCGGACGTTCCAGCCGTGGTGGTATCCCTCGGGCGGCACCGCGGTGTCGCGCAGGTAGACCTGGCATTCCTGACGATCCACGACGATCCTGCCGGCCGTGCCGGTCAGCGTGATCCGCGTCGTCATCTTGCGGAACGACTCGTCCGACCAGTTCACCGAGAGCTGCGCCGAGGCGCCTCCGGGGTAGAAGAGGGTGGAGTAGACCTCGTCCTCGGTATCGGCCGAGAAGATCCGGCCCATCACCGTGCCGCCCACGGCCCGCGGCTCGCCGAGATACCAGGCGAGCAGGTCGAGCGGGTGCGCGGCGTAGTCGTAGAGGCAACCGCCGCCCTCGGCGCTGCGGGAGCGCCAGGTGCCGCCCTTCGGCCGCAGCACGACCGGGCCGTACGCCTCGGCCAACGCGTGCGTGACCTCTCCGATGGCGCCGAGTTCGAGGAGCCTCTTGACCTCGGAGAACGCGGCGACGAAGCGGTTGTGATACCCGACCTGGCAGTGGAGGCCGCGCTCCTCCGCGAGGCGGGCGAGCGCCTCGGAGTCCTCCGAGCGCAGCGTCAGCGGCTTCTCGCAGAAGACGTGGAGTCCCCGCTCCAGCGCAGCGCGCACCATGGTGGCGTGCGCCCGCGTCGGCGTCGCGATGACCACGGCGTCGAGATCCGCGCGTTCCAGCATCTTCTCGTAGTCCGAGTATCCGGTGACGCCCGTGTACTTCCCGAGCACGTCGAGCAGGTAGCCGCTCGTGTCGCAGACGGCCTCGATCCGCACCTGCGGGTGCGCGCCCAGGATCGACAGGTGCGACAGCCCCATCTTGCCGACGCCCACCACGGCGAGACGAATCATGATGCCCCTCCGTCCTGCAGAGAACCCTCGAGCCGCGGGCGGCGATGCCCGCGATGCTGTGTCCGGAACACTACCATCACCCCTGTTTCTCGAATTCGGCGCGCCGCCGCGCCCGCAGCCCGGCGGCGCGCTCGAGGTGCGCGCGGTCGAGTTCGTCGGGGTCGACGCTGATCGCGAGGCCCCGTTCGGCGAGCACCGCCGCGACCTCGGTCTGGTGGTCGTCCACCATCTCGCCGTGGCGCATCCTCCGGGGCAGGATCACGGGGACCTTGCCCTCATCGAGCGCCACGAGCACCGAGCCGACCCCCGCATGCATCACGACGAGGTCTGAGACGCGGATGGCCGCCCGCAGCTCGTCGGCGGGCACCCACTGCGGCAGGAGGCCCTCGCCGTCGGGGTACTCCGTGACCCCGACCTGCCAGGTGATCTCGGCTCCGGGGAGCAGCTCGCGGATGCGGTCGACGGCGCGCGGGAAGGGCCAGAGCTCGGAGCCGAGACTCACCGTCACGCGATCCAGCACCGGCGCTCCGTCCGCCGGTGCCGCTGTCGATTCGAAGGCGTCGAACACGCTCGGCACCCGCTCCCAGGCCGGATCCCCCCACCCCTCGCCCTGGGCGAAGAGTCTCGCCCGCGTGAAGCGCCGGGCGAAGCGTCCCGTGGACGACGGGCCGGCGACGCGGGTCGCGCTGTCGATGAACCAGGTCTCGCAGCCCATGAGCGCGGCCGCGAGCAGGTGCGGCGTCGAGAACAGCGCGCCCGTGCTGACGACCAGATCCGGCCTGACGCGACGATGGATGTCGAGCGCGGCCGGCACGCCCCGCACGGCCTTGCCGACCTCGCCCGACCCCACGCGCGGCGCCCAGATGACGTCCCGACCGTCGAGCAGCGACTCGGTCTGCGCCGTCGGGCTCGTCACCCAGACGGCCTGCCGCTCGTCGATGCCGAGCCTGCGGATGTGGATCATCAGTTCGTCGAGATGGCCGCCGGCGGAGGCGACGAGGAGGGTCTTCGTCATCGCGCTCACCCCCGCCCGCGGATCGGGTAGCCGAATCGCCACAGCATGGGCAGGCTCATCGCGGTCACCAGTCGGCGGTCCCGGCGCGTCAGACTCGTCTGCCACTGCACATCGGCGCGGAGCACCGTCCGGCCGCGCCGGAACCGCATCGGGTTGCCGGCGACGGAGTGGGTGCCGTGGAGGTGCACCTCGTTCGGGCCGGTCATCGGGAGGTCGGCGACCCCGGGGAGCCCGAGCTCCCGCCAGAGGCCGGCGACCGTCGCCTGCGGCCGCGCGACCAGGTCCTCGTAGCGGAGGCGGGATGTCGGGATCCTCCGGTACCGGAGGCCCTCCGGGAGCAGGTTCCCCGAGATCCAGTACGCCGTGCTCTTCGCCGGCGAGTATCGCGTCATCAGGTCGCCCTCCGGCGATTCCGGCCGCTCGACCGTCTTCGCCCAGCTGAAGGCGACGCCCCGGCTGTCCCGCACGATGTGCGCGACCCGGAGGTCCACCTGCGGGTCGTGGCCGACGGCGAGCGCCGTCGGGATCTCCTTGCTGGAATCGACCAGGACGCGGGCGCCGGTCACGCGCCGCGCCGCGTCGTAGACCCGCCGGTAGTAGGAGGCGTACTCGTGGACGAGCGGCGCGATGCCGCGGGGCAATCGCCTGCGGGCGGTATGGATCACCCGGCGCTGCCGGTCGACGGCCTGCTTCAGCACAGCGAGCCGGTCGGGGTCGACGTTGGCCCAGCCGCCGAACGCGACGTCGCCCACCTCGGACCAGAACGGGCACTCCGGGAAGGGGCTGCCGCAGGCGCAGCGCTCGCCCTCCCGCAGTCCGCGCTCCCAGAGGTGCACGACCTCGCCGAGCACGGTCACGCCGTCGAGCTCCGACAGCAGGCATTCGAGCAGCGTCGATCCGCTTCGCCCCCATCCGCCGATGAACAGCACCGGCGCACCGCCCCCCTGCGTCATGCCTCCCCCTTCGTCCCGACCGCCCGACTCCCGGCGGCCGACCGTGCGGCGGTCGCCGGCGCGTCGATCCGCGCGTCGACCCCCGCATCCACCGGCGCATCCTCCGGCGCATTCACCGGACCGCGCAGCGCGAGCGCGGCGGCGATCATCATGATCGGCAGCCCGTACGGGATCGCCCCGTAGTAGGTGAACTCAATCGTGCCGACGAGCAGCACCGTATTCGCGGCGAGGCCGCAGGGGTCCCGCCGCCGGAGCGACAGCACGAATGCGAGCAGGAACCAACCCATGAACAGCACGGTCGCCCCGACGCCGTGCGACACGAGCACCATCCAGAACTGGCCCTGGGTGCCGACGGGGTCGCGGATGTCCTCTCCCTCGATCGTCCGGCCGTAGCCGAGTATCGGGGAGTCCCGGACCGCCTCGACCGCCTGCACGTAGAGCGTCGCCCGATCGACGGTGCTGCGGCTCTCGGTGCGCGCCGCCAGGCTGTCCTCAGTCGGCAGCAGCGTCCACACGCCGACCCCGATGGCGGCGACCGTCGCGAGCGCCAGGATCGCGCGCAGATCCCGCAGCAGCGCGAAGCGGAACGCGGCGTAGACGGCGGCGATCCCCAGCCCGATGAACATGCCCCGGTTGAGGGTGACGATCGCCGGGACCGCCGAGAGGACGAGCGCAGCGGAGAGCAGCCAGAAGCGCTTCGTACCCCGGATGTGCATGAGATGGATGAGCACGAAGGGGATGAGCAGCGAGTACACGTTGCCCCAGTTGTTCGTGTAGAGGAACGGTGCGCTGGGCCGCGGGTCGAGTTCGAAGTAGGAGTCGGGGTTGAACTGGTTGAAGCGGCGGATCACCATGTGGTTGATCCAGGGGTTGCCGAGCAGCGATCCCGGCAGGATCATGCTGAGCGGTGTGCGGAACACGGCGGTGGGCAGCAGCATCGCGGCCGCGCCGCCGAGCACCGTGATGAGCCACCAGATGGTGAGCACGCCCGACACGAAGCGGTCGGTCAACGTGCGCCGGTTGTTGAAGAGGTAGACGAGGAGCACCGTGCAGGCGAGGTAGATCGCGTAGCGGTAGCCGAAGACCAGCAGCTGGCCCGCCGCCGTGAGCTGGATGACCGAGCAGCCCGCCCAGACGAGGAAGAGCAGCCAGACCCCGGTGCCGCGGGGCGTCAGGGTCGCGCGGGTGCGGACCAGGTAGAGCACCATGACGACGGCCATGGGGATCCAGATGAAGTCGACGATGCCGAGGAACCACCAGAGCGGGAAGCCTGCGAATGCGAGGGTGAACGGCCACGATGGGAGGCGGTCGCCGGCGCGCAGGAGCCCGGGCGGCGCACCCGCGGGTGCGTGGGCAGCGACTCCGGCCACGTCCACCTCCTCAGCGCACCCGGGCGGTGACGCTCAGCTGATGCGGTTCACCTGACATCGCCCACCGTCCCGGATCGATCCGCGCTTCCTGCGGCGCACGGTCAGCAGCTCGACTCGTCCGGGTAGCTGCGCGCCGTCACGAGCCAGCGTCCCTCGATCGACTGCAGCGTCAGCAGCGACGGCACCCGCTGCGGGGCGTCGCTCGACTTCACCGACTGGCCGTCGGGGGCCTGGATGTCGACCTTCGAGAAGTCGAGGCAGAGCCGGACGACGGCGGTCGGAGGCGAGGCGTCGGCGTCGTAGTCCTCGACCTCGGCACTCACGACCGTCGGCGCGCCGGACTGGACCATGCCGTTCTCCGAGAACTCGAAGGCGTCGAGCTTCAGATCCTCGAGCGCGTCGCCCGCGGCCACGTCCTCGAACGCGAGCGGGGTCGACGGATCCGACCGCGAGGCGGCCTCGGCGGCGATGAACGGCGCGATGAGCGCCTCCACGTCGTCGCCCAGTTCGTCGGGACTCGCCGTCGAGGCCGGCTCGGGCACGGGCGACGGATCGGGAGCGGCCGCGGTCGGCGGGGTGACCGGCGGAGCGGTGGGCGCCGAGTTCATGGCGAGCGCGATCACGACGATCGCTGCGACCGCGGCGAGGATGGCAGCGGCGGAAATCCAGATCCACAGGCGGCGCTTCATCGGTCCCCCAAACCTCGACCCGCGTGCCGTGTTCCGCGTCGTTGCGACGGCCGACGGATCTATGCCCACTATACTTGCTGATCCTTGCAGGTGAAGAGGCAGTGAGGAGTCGGTATGGCAACGATGCCCCCGGTGACCGCGGTCATCCCCACGCATCATCGCCCCGAGCAGATGCGGCGAGCGCTCGAGAGCGTCCTGCAGCAGGACTACGTCGGCGAGATCCAGGTGATCATCGTGTTCGACGCCGAGGAGCCCTACCTGCCCGAAGTCGAGGTGCCCTCGGGGCGCACCGTCGTCGCGGTGTCGAACGAGCGGAGCCGGGGTCTCGCCGGCGGACGCAATACGGGGATCCTCGCCGCCGCGCACGACTTCGTCGCCTTCCTCGACGACGACGACTGGTGGCGGAGCGGCAAGCTGCGCGCGCAGATGGAACGGTTCGCGGCCGATCCGGACGCGCTCCTGGTCGGCACGGCGATGGTGCTCGACGACGGCGAGAACCAGTACGAGCGGCTGGTGCCGGTCGATCCGGTGACGCACGCCGAACTGTTGCGCGATCGGCTGCCGGGGCTGCATTCGAGCACCTTCGTGTTCCGGCGGGCGGCGTTGCTGGGGGTGATCGGTATGGTCGACGAGGAGCTGCCGGGGAGCTACGGCGAGGACTACGACCTGCTTCTGCGGACGTCTCGAGCCGGCCGGATCGCGGTCGTCAACGAGCCGCTCGTCTCGGTGACGTGGAGCCAGAACTCCTACTTCTTCGGCAAGTGGGGCGCCTACGCCGAGGGCTTGGAGTACCTCTTCCGCACGCATGAGGGGTTCGCGCGCGACCGCAGGGCGCACGCCCGGCTCGCCGGTCAGATCGCCTTCGCGCGCGCGGCGAACGGCGATGCGAAGGCGGCGCGCGGCTGGGTGCGGGACTCGGTGACCCGGGATCCGAGGCAGATCAAGGCCTGGCTCGCCCTCGGCATCTCGCTGCGGC
>NZ_JBHSRW010000046.1:0-14451 GCF_042659205.1 Leucobacter soli | reverse complement strand
CGGGTGCCGCGCCTCCACGCCCCGAATCGCCACCGCCGGTCTCGTGCGTCTGCTCCACCGCGTGCTCGGCGGGCATCGAGCCCACCAGCACGACGAGCGGCGGCAGCGACGGGTCGGAGGCGAGGGTCTGGAGCAGCCACTCCAGGCGTCCCGCCTCGCCGGGTACCGCGGTCGTCACGAGATACCGCGCCGGCAGGCCCAGCGCGGTGCGCCGATCGGCCGAATCTCCGGCCGGGAGGAAGGACGGGGGTGCCGCGAGCGGCAGGACCTGCACCACGATGTCCGTGCCGAAGCGCTCCTGCAATGCCGAGGCGGTGGCATGGGTGGGGGTGAGCACGACGTCGGCGTGCTTCACGGCGCGCTTCACGAAGGCGCGGTACTGGCGCGCCGTCGCGGCGCCCATCGCCTCGGGGGCCAACCAGCCCAGCGCGTGCGGCACCATGACCGACGACTGGGATCCGTCGTCCTCACCGCGCGCGCGGAGCGCGACCAACGGGGTGATGGCATGCACCATCTCGCCGTCGAGCGGGCGAGCGGTGACGCCCGTGCGCCAGAGAACCGGCAGCATCGTGGCGTTCAGCGGCAGCCGTTCGGTGCTGGCACGGGCATTCTCGAAGGCCGGCGCGGGCCGATCGGACGCGACGAGCAACCGTGCGCTGCAGCCCCGCGGCGCGGTCTCGGCGACGGCGCGGGTCAGTTCCCTCGCACCTTCGGCATGTGCGGCGGCTTCGCAGTCCGGGAACGGTTCGCCGATGAGCGTGAGTGTGGCCACGATCCTCCTCGGCGTTCTGAAATTGGTCGGACGAAATCGATTCTATGTAATGGTTTCGGATCGAATATCAGAGTTTCCGGAGTATGGCGTGTTCGGCATGCTTTCGGCGGGTTCGGAGGTCTCGGCGGAGGACCCGGCATACCCTTGAACCCATGCGCGTACTCCTCACCGGCGGCGCCGGTTACATCGGCACCCACACGGCATTGGTGCTGCTCGAGCGCGGTCACGAGGTGCTCGTGCTCGACGATTTCTCGAACAGCAGCCGCGAGGCCGTGCGCCGGGTCGAGGAGCTCGCGGGCGCGGAGATACCGGTCGTCGAGGTCGAACTCGCAGCGCCGAACTCGGCGGTGGCGGCGGCGCTCGCCGGGCAGGACTTCGACGCCGCGATCCATTTCGCGGGGCTCAAGGCCGTGGGCGAGTCCGTGCAGCAGCCGATCCGCTACTACCGGACGAATCTCGACTCGACGCTGAACCTCCTCGAGCTGCTGGGCGACCGCGGGGTGGACAGACTCGTGTTCAGCTCGAGCGCGACGGTCTACGGCGACCCGCAGTACCTGCCGCAGGATGAGGAGCATCCGGTCGGTCAGGGCCTCACCAACCCCTACGGCTGGTCGAAGGCGATGAACGAGCAGATCATCCGCGACGCGCAGGCGGCCCGACCGGAGCTGGCAGCCGTGCTGCTGCGCTACTTCAACCCGGTCGGCGCCCATCCGTCCGGGCGCATCGGCGAGGATCCCGCGGGCATCCCGAACAACCTGATGCCGTTCATCTCCCAAGTCGCAGTGGGCGTGCGGGACCGGCTCAGCGTGTTCGGCGATTCGTATCCGACCGTCGACGGCACCGGGGTGCGCGACTACATCCATGTGATGGATCTCGCCGAGGGGCACGTCGCGGCCCTCGAACGGATCGGCGCCGGCGTCACGGCGTACAACCTCGGGTCGGGCACCGGATCGAGCGTGCTCGAGGTTGTCCGGGCGTTCGAGGAGGCCTCGGGGCGTCCGGTCCCGTACGAAGTGGTGCAGCCGCGCGCAGGTGATGTCGCCGAGGTCGTCGCGAACCCGGAGAAGGCGAACGCCGAACTCGGCTGGCGCACGGTCCGCTCCCTGGCCGAGGCCTGCCGCGACAGCTGGGCGTGGCAGTCGGCCAACCCGCAGGGCTATCGCACTGGCGGTGCCGCGGCGTGAGCATCGAACTCGAACGCCCGCTGCGGAACCCCGACACGGACTCCGCTCCGCTGATGAACAAGCGGGCGCGCTGGCTCGTGCTGCTCGGCTTCGTGTTGCCCGGCAGCGCACAGCTGCTCGCCGGCAACCGGCGCCTCGGCCGCTTCGGCCTGACCGCGACGGTCATCCTCCTGGTCGCGGCGGCGGTCAGCCTGGCCGGACTCGCCTGGGCCCGCGTCTTCACGCTCTCGGTGTTCACGAACCCGATCGTCCTGCTCGTGCTTCAGGGCGTGATCGTCCTGTACGCCGTGCTCTGGCTGATCCTCGGCTTCGACACGCTACGGCTGACGCGCATCGTCCGCGTCTCGCCCGGCTGGCGCCTCCCGGTCGCGATGCTCTCGGTGCTGCTGACCGTGGTACCGGTGCTCGGCGCGGCCTGGACGGTGAGCACGGTCGGCACCCTGCGCGGCGCGATCGGCGACATCTTCGGCGGGGGCGCGCCGGCGGTCGAGCCGGTCGACGGTCGCTACAACATCCTGCTGCTCGGCGTCGACGCCGGGGCCGACCGCGAGGGGCTGCGCCCCGACAGCATCTCGCTCATCACGGTCGACGCCGAGACGGGGCGTTCGGCGATGGTCGGGCTGCCGCGCGAGCTGCAGCAGATGCCGTTCCCCGAGACGTCGCCCATGCACGAAATCCACCCGAACGGCTTCGGCGTGGGGCCGAACGCGTTCGGCGACTGGGGCGGCTGCCTCACGACCTGCTACCTGAATGCGCTCTTCGCCGAGGTCGAGACGCTGCAGGACCCGATGTACGAGGGCTTCTACGCCGACGCCGTGTCGCGCGGCTCGTCGCCGGGCATCGAGGCCACGAAGGATGCCGTCTCTGGGGCGACCGGGTTGACCGTCCAGTTCTACGTGCTCATCGACATGCAGGGGTTCGAGAAGCTCATCGACGCGCTCGGCGGCGTCACGGTGACGGTCGACGAGCGGCTCCCGATCGGCGGCGATGCCGACGGGAACGGCGTCGAGGGGTACATCGAGCCCGGCGAGCAGCACCTCGACGGCTTCCACGCGCTCTGGTTCGCCCGTTCGCGCTACGGCTCGGCGACGGGCGACTACGCCCGCATGGAGCGCCAGCGCGAGCTGCAGGCCGCGATCTTGGCCCAGATGAACCCGTCGAACGTGCTGCTGCGGTTCCAGGAGGTGGCGAGCGCGGGCAAGAGCATCGTCGAGACCGACATCCCGGAGTCGATGCTCGGCCGATTCGTCGATCTCGCGGCGAAGGCGCGCGAGTTCGACCCGGTGAGCCTGAACCTCATCCCGCCGAAGGTCGACCCCGAGTACCCCCGCTACGACGAGATCGGGAAGCTGGTGCGCAAGGCGGTGAAGAAGGCCTCTCCGCCCGAGGAGGAAGAGGGCTGAGGATCGCTCGCGCGCCGCAGCCGGTCGCATCTTTCTAAGAAACTCTCTTAGACTTGTCCGGGTATGTCTGTACAGCAAGCTCCTGCGCGTGACGCGACGTCTCCGACGGACACGCGGATGCCGGCGTATCTGAACGGCGTGCAGGGGCTGCGCACCGTCGCGGCGCTGATGGTCGCGGTCTACCACATCTGGTTCGGGCGGGTGTCGGGCGCGGTCGACGTGTTCTTCGTCGTGGCCGGGTACTTCGCGGCGAAGTCGCTGATGCGCATGGCGGAATCGGAGACGTTCCGCGCGCGCGTGCAGGTGATGAGCCGCTATTGGATGCGCACGCTGCGCCGGATCACGCCCTCGGCGGTCGTCGTGATCATCGGAACGGCCGTGGCCTCCCTCCTGTTCATGCCGCACAGCGCGTGGCAGTACGCGATCCCGCACGGCTTCGCGTCGCTGTTCCACTTCGAGAACTGGCTGCTGATCGCCTCGAACGCCGACTATCTGCAGGACGGCATGGCGGCGTCGCCGTTCCAGCAGTTCTGGGCGTTGTCGTTGCAGGCGCAGTTCTACCTGCTCTTCCCGCTGCTGCTGTTCGTAGCGGTGTCGCTCGCGAAGCGCCGCGGCTGGGGTGCGAGGGGGACGACGCTCGCGGTGCTCGCGCTGACCTTCGCGGCATCGTTCGCGTTCGCGATCTGGTTCACGGCGGTGGATCAGCCGGCGGCCTATTTCCATTCGCTGGCGCGCGGCTGGGAGTTCATGGCCGGCGCGATCCTCTTCCTCCTGATGACCCGCGGGCTCGCGCAGAAGGGGCTCGCCGCTGCGATGGGGTGGGTCGGGCTGATCGCTCTGATCGGGCTGGGCGCGACCATGGACGTCTCGGCGCTGTTCCCCGGTTGGGCGGCGCTGATCCCGGTGACGGCGGCGATCCTGATCATGATCAGTGCGGCGTCGCGGCGCGCACCGATCCTGCTCAGCGTCGGGCCGCTGGTCTGGTTCGGGAACGCCTCGTTCGCGTTCTACCTCTGGCATTGGCCGATCCTGGTGCTGTACCGGCATCGCTTCGGCGAGCAGGTGGGGCTGAAGGGCGGCCTCGCGATACTGGCGCTCTCCGCGGTGCTCGCGTATGCGACGACGCGGTTCGTCGAGACGCCGGTGCGGGACTGGAAGCGGATCCAGGGCTCTGCGGCCGCGACGCTCGTGGCGACGGTGCTGATGATGGCGCCCGCGTTCGCGGCGTTGAGCTACTGGGACCAGGCGCTCGAGCGCGAGCAGGAGCGGGCGGTCGTGCTGAAGCAGGCGGCCATCGACGGCGACGAGATCCCGGACGACGAGATCGTGCCGGCGCCGGCCCTGGCGCGCGACGATGTCCCCGACTTCTATTCGATGCGCTGCCATCAGCAGTACGACGACCCGGAGGTGAAGAGCTGCGTGCTCGGCGACGAGGACGGAGACGTCACGATCGCCGTCGTCGGCGGTTCGCACTCGGGGCAGTGGATGGATCTCGTGCTGCGCACGGCCCAGGAGGTCGGGGCGAAGGTCACGCCCTACATCAAGCTCCGCTGCGGCTTCGCCGACATGGAGCTCATGCCCGAGGTGCGGGATCCGAGCTGCATCCCCTGGTCCGCCGAGGTGCTGCAGCGGCTGATCGACGACCGGCCCGACCTCGTCGTCGTGCTCGCGACGCTGCAGGACGACGGACGGGATGAGGTCCCCGAGGGGTACGCGGCCTACTTCGAGGAGCTGGCGGAGCACGGGATCCCGATGGTCGGGATCCGCGACAACCCCCGCTTCGATTTCGACGTGCCCGACTGCGTGGAGCGGGACGGGGCGGACGCGTGCGCGCTGCCGCGCTCGGACTTCTACGAGGACGACGCGGAGTTCGACTTCTCGGATTTCGGTGATTTCACCTTCGTCGACATCGCGCGGGACGCCTGCCCGGAGGCGACCTGCGAGGCGGTGCAGGGGAATGTTCTGGTGTACCGCGACAAGCACCACTTCACGAACACCTGGGTGCTGCGAAACGGCGGCGCCGTTGCCGACGCGATCACCGGCTGGTTCGCGCAGGGTCGCCGGTAGCGGCGGCCGTAGACTGAACTGTGCCGGAACGGCGGACAGGGGTGATGAGCGTGCGCGTGACCGCGGTGATGGTGGCCTACAATCGGCGCGAGCTGCTGGGCGAGGCCCTTGCGGGGCTCGCCGCGCAGTCGCGTCCGGTCGATCGGCTGATCGTGGTCGACAACGCGAGTGACGACGGTTCGGGCGAGTTCGCCGAGGAGTCGCTCGCCGCGGATGGGCCGTGGGGGGAGCGGGCCCGGCTGATCCGGCTCTCCGAGAACACGGGCGGGGCCGGCGGCTTCGCGGTCGGGATCGCGGCTGCGCTCGCGGATCCCGAGGTCGACTGGATCTGGGTGATGGACGACGACACGGTGCCCGGGCCGGAGGCGCTGGCAGGTGCGCTCGCCGCGCACGAGCGGTACCGGGCGACGGGACAGGACGATCTCGCCGTGATGGGCTCTCGCGTGGTCTGGACCGACGGCGACGACCATCCGATGAACACGCCGAAGGCGAAGATCGGGGCGACCCGTGCGGAGCGGGATCGCGCGGCGTCGGTCGATGCGATGGCCATCCGGTCGATCTCGTTCGTCTCCGCGTTCCTGCGGGCGCCGCGGGTGAGGGAGCTCGGTCTGCCGATCGCCGACTACTTCCTCTGGAACGACGACTTCGAGTACTCGGCACGCCTGCTCAACGGCGCTCGTGGCCTCTACGTGCCCGGATCTGTGGTGACGCACAAGACGAAGATCCGCGGATCGAGCGATCAGGATCCCGGCGCCCGCTTCTTCTTCGAGGTGCGCAACAAGCTGTGGGTGTTCCGGTGCAGCCGGTCGCTGAAGCTCGGGGAGAAGCTGCTCTACATCGGCGCGACGGCGCGGCGTTGGGTGCGCACAATGCGGGCCTCGCAGGATCGTGCGCAGCTGCGCGACTGCCTGCGACGCGGCTGGCGCGAGGGCTGGGGTCGTGCCCCGCTCCCGAACGAGCAGGTGCTCGCGGGGGCCGGAGTCCCGGACGACGTGATGGCGCGGATCCGCAGCTCCGACGGGTAGCGCGCTCCCTCGGCGGCGGGGTGATGCTTACCCGCCGCCTGAGCGTCGAAGGACTCTGGGCGGACTCCCAGCTGTGTGGTACTTTTCTATGAGGTTGGATCACAGCCGATTCTCGGGGGGAACGCGGTACGACCCGTGCTGGGCGGCCTGCCGTTGGTCGGGGTCCTTGACGACGAACGGAGAGCAAACCTGTGAACACGACGGAGAGAAGCGCTGCCAGTCGGTGGCGCAGCGCGCTGGCGGGGCTCGGCACCGCCGCACTGATCGGCGGCCTGGTCGGCTTCGCGCCGACCGCGGCAACCGCGGCCACGACGTACACGATCACCGGCAAGGTGACGTTCTCGGGCAACAAGAAGCTCAACGCATCGAAGTCCGGGTACCTCGACGTCTACGACTCGAAGTGCAACTGGGTGGGCTACGACAGCGTCACGTGGAAGGGCAGCACCTACACGCTCAAGACGTCGAAGTCGGGATCGTACCGGATCGTCTACAACGGGTACGCCCAGAGCGCGAAGACGCCGTACGGGCTCTCGTCGGCCGTCTGCGCCAAGGCGAAGACCGTCAAGGTGAGCAGCTCCAAGAAGAAGGCGAAGCACAACCTCTCCACGAAGGCGAAGGGGAACGTCTACGCCACCGTCAAGTCGCTCAAGAGCAACGAATACCTGATGCTCTTCGACGCGAAGACCAAGAAGTGGGCGCACTCCAGCTACGGCTGGGTCGCACCGGGCAGCTACAAGCTGGCCAAGGCCAAGTGGAACAGCAAGAAGCAGACCTACGTCCCCACGAAGGTCTTCGGCACGAGCAGTAAGAGCCTGTCGAAGGGCAAGACCATCACGGTCAAGTCGAAGAAGGCCATCGACATCAACTTCGACAAGAAGACGGTGAAGTCGGTCAAGGACTTCTCGTACAAGGCCAAGGCCAAGGCGACGGGATCGCCGAAGGTCGGCAAGGTGCTGAAGGTGAAGCCCTCCGGCTTCCCGAAGGGCACCAAGTTCACCTACACCTGGTACCGCTACGGCGGTGTGGGTAAGGACGGCAAGATCTCGGGCGCCAAGAAGACGAGCTACAAGCTGACCGCGAACGAGACCGGTGCGTACGTCTACGCGCTGGTCAAGGCCAAGAAGTCCGGCTACAAGGCGCAGACCTACTGGAGCAACGGCAAGCAGCTGAAGGCGGCGAGCCTGACGCAGGTCACGCCGCAGTCGGTCAACGGCCTGGTCGACGGTGTCGCGACGGTCGACGTGCCGGTCACGGTGACCAAGGCGAAGTTCTCGCAGAGCGGCGTGCGGGTCGACTACCTGTGGAGCGATCAGAACGGGAACGAGTCCTACGACGCGTCGTTCACGCCCGGCTTCGAGCACGTTGGCCAGGAGATCACGCTCCAGGTGAGCTATTGGAAGCGCGGCTACAAGTTCGTGACGCGCTCGACGACCTTCACGGTCATGGAGGCGCCGGTCGACCTGCGCTAGCAGGTTCTCCGCACGGCGCGCGGGCGCTCATCCCTCGGGGTGGGCGCCCGTCGTCGTTCCCGGGCGCCTCGAATAGGCTGGTGCGGTGATGGACGACGGTGCGGCGACGGGTGATGACGCGGTGAGGAAGGACGGCGCAGTGACGGATGGCGGCACGCGGAGGCCGCCCCGACGCGGTGACGGATTCTCTCTGCTCCTCCCGGTGTACGCGAAGGATCGCCCGGAGTTCCTGCGGCTCGCCTTCGAGAGCTCGGTGCAGGGCCAGACGCTCCGCCCCGCCGCGGCCGTGATCGTGCAGGACGGGCCGGTGCCGTCGGAGCTCGCGGTCGAGCTGCGCCGCCTGGTCGAGACGTCGCCGATCCCGGTGGAGATCGTGGCGCTGCCCGAGAACCGCGGCCTGACGGAAGCGCTGAACGCCGGCCTCGCGGCGTGCCGCACCGAGGTCGTGGCGCGCATGGATGCGGACGACGTCTCGACGCCCGAGCGCTTCGCGCGGCAGTGGGAGCTGATCCAGCAGGGGTACGATCTCGTCGGGACGGGAATGACGGAGTTCGAGGAGGATCCGGCGACACCCGCCGCGGTGCGCGTCCCCCCGGTCGGGGCGGAGCGCATCCGCGCCCACGCCCGGACGCACAACCCGTTCAACCACCCGACGATGATGTACCGGGCCGCTGCCGTCGAGGGCGTCGGCGGGTATCAGCGCTTCGGCAAGATGGAGGACTACTGGCTGGGCGTGCGGATGATCGCCGGCGGTGCGCGGGTCGAGAACATCGCCGAGCCGCTCCTGCGGTACCGGGTGGGGGCCGGGGCCTTCGCGCGACGCGGCGGCTGGACCGAGGCTCGCACCGAGTGGCGTCTGCAGGGGGAGTTGCGCCGCATGGGGTTCGTCACGACGGGGCAGTACCTGCGCAACGTCGTGGTCAAGGGGGCCTACCGGCTCATGCCGGCGTGGGCGAAGCGGATCCTCTTCCGCCGTTTCGTGGCCGGGGGGCTCCCCGCCGATAAGGCCTGACGGCTGAATCCTGCCTGGACGCAGGATCGGACCCGAGCGGCGCACTCACTCGGCGGACGAGTCGGATCCCTCGTCCTTCGAGGCGTCCTCTTGCGGCGCCTCCTCCGACCCCGGGCCCTGCGGGTCGGCGACACTCGTCGACGGAGTCTTCTTGAAGCTGACCGCGCCCGACTTCGTGATCTTGAGCGTGCCGCCCGAGAACGCCACCGTGATCGTGCCGTTCGCTGCGGTCTGCTGCTTCGCCACGGGCCAGCCCCAGCCGCTGTTCTTCGGGCCGCCGGCCGCCATGTAGGCCTTGGTGACGGCGCCCTTCTTGAACGCGATCTTCTTCGTCGGTCCGAAGTAGACGTAGTGCTTGCTGTACTGCTGGTAGGAGCCGTCCGAGACGGTCTTCGTGCTGGCGCTCGGGTAGCCGATCGACGCCTTGGTGCCGCCGCGCTTCGACCAGTCCTGGTAGGACTCCTTCGAGACGAAGACGGTCCGGTTCCGGCTCTTCTCGTAGAGCACGTAGCCGTTCGAGAGCGTCATCCGCTTGCCGCCGCTGATGGTCTTCTTCGCCGTCGGCCAACCCCAGGCGGTCGCCGGGCCGCCGGCCGCGAGGTAGTCGTTCACGATCGTCTCGCGCTTGAGCTGGATCGTCTTCTTCGGGCCGTAGAAGATCGCGTACTTCGCGTAGCGCTGGAAGCTGCCGTCGGCGAGCACCTTGGTGTTGGCCGTCGGGTAGCCGAGCACCGACTTGACGCCGCCGCGCTTCACCCAGTCGTTGTAGGTCTTGCCCGCCATGAAGTAGGTCTTCGCCTTGGCCGTGCGGTGGACGCTGTACCCGTTCGAGAACTTCATGCGTGCGCCGCCGGTGATGTTGCCCGGTGCGGCTGCGGGCCAGCCCCACGTGCCCTTCGGGCCCTTCGCGGCGATGTAGGCCGTGCGCAGCGCACCGTTGGGGAGGAAGACCTGCGTCTGCTCGTCGGCGAAGTAGGCGGTGCCCTTCTGGGTGGTGCGGTAGCGCTTCCCATCGAAGGTGGCCGTGTTGCCGGTGAAGAATCCGATGGCGCTGTAGCCGCCGAGCGCGTTCCACTGCTTCAGGTCGGTGGCGTCGACGAGCGTGCTCTTCGACCCCGCCGCCATGAGGGTGCCCTTCTCGAAGTGCTGGCTCGCGGCCGTCGAGGCGGGGATGTAGGCGTCGGCGGTGGGCCAGCCGTAGGGGCCCGAGGCGATCTGCGACGACTTGGCGCCGGGCGCGACCCAGGCCGCGTAGATCCGCGAGGGCAGGTAGCGCACGCCGTTGATGGTGCTGCTGTTCGCGATAGCGGTGCCGTTCTGGAACGCGAGCGTGCGGTAGCCGGGCTGCTGCGTCTCTCCGGCGATGAAGCCCCACGAGCCGGAGGCCCCGCCCTTCGCGAGGTAGGCGGTCGCCCAGGTGTCGCTCGCGTAGGCCGAGCTGTCCTGGATGCCGTAGGTCTTGCCGAGCTTGGTGGAGGTCGTGATGATGCCGTTCTCGAACACCATCTGATAGCCGCCGCCGTTGGCCGTGATCTTCTTGCGCGGCGAGACCGCGGCGCCGTAGGAGGCACCGGCGGTTTCGGCCGCGTCGTAGACCTTCTTGATCGCGCCGGTGATCTGCAGGTTCGCGCGCACCGAGCCGAACCAGCTGTTCCAGAAGTTGAAGAAGTTGCGGTTGCCGTACGACGAGCAGGAGTTGTTCGCGCTGCCGAAGCCGGCGTTCAGCGCCGCCGTGTTGGGGCGGTACGGCGTGTACGTGTAGAGCGCCGCGGTCGCGTAGTTGGCGATCTTGACCTTCGAGGTGCCGCAGCTGTTGCTCGGGTGGTACTTGATGGTCGAGGTGGTGCCCTGCTTGATGCCGGACATCGGGTAGGACTTGTAGTTCTTGAACTGCCAGGCCGCGCTGTAGACCTGGTTGAAGAAGCCGTAGAAGTTCTTGTCGCAGTTGGCAGACCCGCCCGGGCCGCTGTCGGGGCAGGCGTAGCCCATGGCGCGATCGTACTGGATCTCGTACGGCCAGGTGTCGGTGACGAGGCTCTGCTCCTTCTGCAGGGTCACGAGCAGGACCTTCGGGCTGATCCCGCACGCCTTGCCGACCTTCGCGATGATCTGCGCCGCGGTCTCGCTGCTCTTGCCGCTGTATGCCTTGCAGTTGCTGTTGGCGGCCTTGCTCGTGGTCTTCGCCTTGTAGCTGCGCAGGCACTTCTCGGCGATGGTGTTGCCGTTCCGTTTCGTTCCGGCCTCGTAGCCGGAGGTGCCGATGATGCACTTCGCGCGGCTGTTCAGGAAGGTCTGGATCTGGCTCGCGGTCATGGCCGTGCCGTCGTAGAAGAGCGCGTCGTCGATGATGCTGCCCGCCTTGAAGTCCGTAGTTGACCACGCCTGCGCGGGGGTGGGTGCGGCGGTGACGGCGACGAGACTCGAGGCGAGCACGGCGGCACCGGCGATCACCGCGAGGGCGGTGGAGCGGGCCTTCTTGAACGTCATATCTCTTACCTTCAAGTGCATGTTGAACCTAGCGACAATCCGTTCCACCCTAACCGAGGCTGCGCGCGATGGCGAGAATTCGCCTAGGATTATCGGACACTATGCCGGTACGGCCAAGGAGGCACACATGCGCGCGACAGGGCGCTCACTGATCGGCGGGGTCGTCGCTGGGGCAATGCTCCTCAGCACGCTCACCGCTTGCAGCACCCAGGAGGACGCTACGGCCTCGCCGGCACCTTCAGCGGTGACGGAACCGGCCGAGCAGCCCGCGCAGTCGCTCGACACGGCGCAGCCGGCGGTCGACGATGGCGCCACGGCCGAGGCGGCGGCGGATGCGGCCGTGGCCTCGCCGACCGTCGAGGTCGTCGACGAGGTCGAGCCGGTCGAGGTGCCCGAGGAGCTCGAGGCGGCTCCCGTGTCGGTGCCGGTGAACGGTTCGCTGATGGTCATCCACGCGGAGAGCGCGGCGATGATCGCGGACGAGACCCCGGGCGATGAGGGCGACGTGGATCACGACCACGCCGATGGCACAGCGGATGACGGCGCGGTGGAGGGCGACGCAGCTTCCGGTGACGAAGCGGTGCGCTCCGACAACGTCGACCCGGCGGCCGGCGGAGTGTGGCTCACGACCGAGGACGGCGACATGCTGCCGGTCGATGAGGGATCCTTCGACGGTGAGATCGCGACCGGCCAGGAATTCGCCGGCGAGATCGTCCTGAGCGACGCCGTCCAGCAGACGGTGCAGGATCGGATCGACGTCGCAGGCCCGATCCCGACGGCCGAGGCTGTCGCAGCAGCCGGTGCGGCGACGCAGCGCGTGACGCTCTCGGGAACGGTCAGCGCGCCGCTCGCCGCGGTGAAGGCTCCGAGCAAGAAGACGCACAAGGTCTACATCTTCAACTTCAAGAACCCGATCGGCACCGGATTCACTTCGGCGACGGTGAAGAAGATCGCGACGGACACGGGGACCTACTGGAAGAAGCAGACGGGCGGCAAGTTCAAGGGCCTCTCGATCAAGGGCTACAAGTCCTCCAGCAGCTACCGCGACTACTGCAACATGCCCGCGCTCTGGAAGTACGCGGCGAAGAAGTTCGGCAAGACCGTCAGCTACTTCGAGAAGAGCTACCGCCACCTCCTCGTCTTCGTGGAGCAGGGCAACTGCGGTCCGGCGGGACTCGCCAGCATCGGGGCCACCTTCCATCAGGGCGGGACCATCTGGACGGACCTGGCGTACGCCGATCCGGTGACCAGTGCGAATATGGGCCTCGACATCACCGCGCACGAGATGGGCCACAATCTCGGACTCGGCCATGCGCAGTCCCGTACCTGCGGCAACGTCAACTCCCTCTCCGGCAGGATCGACACCGGCCACAAGTGGACGTGGGACGGCTACCCCTACCAGGTGAAGCGGCCGTTCAGCACGTGCACCGACAATGAGTACAACGATCGCTGGAGCGTGATGGGCGACGCCTTCACCGCGAAGCCCCCGGCCCTGAACATCGCGCAGAAGTACGAGCTCGGCGTCGCGAACAGCAGCATCAAGTCGGTCAGCTCGAAGAAGGGCGCCGTGCAGGATCTCTGGATCTACGCGGCCTCGGCCGACTCGGGCCGCCGCGGCCTCAAGGTGAACGGCGGCAAGAGCGGGACGATCTTCGTCGAGTACCGCACCGGCACGGGCCAGGACAGCGGCATCGGCGGGGCGATCAGCGCCTGGCAGGGTTCGGCTCCGGCCGAAGGCCAGATCACCACCGGCGTCCGCGTGCTGAAGAGCTACGCGAAGGGCCGCTACAAGTGGAACGGCAAGTGGCACACGTACCGGAACATCCGCAGCTCGGTGCTCGCTCCCCGTACGACGTACACGTACTACGGGAACCCGACGAACGGGCAGGCGCAGGGCATGGCCGCCGGCCAGAAGATGTACCCGTATCAGAACGGCGTGCGCATCACCGTGCTCGAGACCAATTCGACCAAGGCCAAGGTACGGGTCGAGTTCCGCAAGGGCTTCAAGAACGGCGGCAAGTCGGTCACGGCGTCCGTCTCGGGCGGCGGCGATCCGATCGCGGGCAAGACGCTCAAGGTCAAGACGAGCGGCAGCTGGAAGACCACGTTCGGCGGCACGCCCAAGAAGATCACGCAGAAGTACCAGTGGTACCGCAACGGCAAGGCGATCAAGAAGGCGACGAAGTCGAGCTACAAGACGACGCGCTCCGACATCGGCAAGCAGATCAGCGTGAAGGTGCGGCCTTCGGCCAAGGGGTACATCACCGGCAAGGGATCGGTCTCCGCCAAGGTCAACGTGCAGTCGCCGCCCTACAAGGACGTGCTTTACGGCGCCGACGGCTACACGGAGATCGCGTTCATGAAGGAGCAGGGCATCATCAACGGGAGCACCTTCAGCCCGAAGGGCACCGTGACCCACGACCTGCTCGCGCGGCTGATGTGGAACGCGAACCCGCCGGCGAGCTACACCCCGCCCAGCAAGTCTCCCTTCGCCGATGTGAAGACGAGCCGCTCGGGCTACAAGCAGATCGCCTACGCCTACGAGAACGGCTTCATCACCGGCACGAAGAAGAAGGGCAAGCGCTATTTCGCCCCGACCAAGGCCGCGACCCGCGGGGAGATCGCGCGCGCGATCTTCGTGCTCACCGGGCACGACTCCTCGTATCCGGCGCTTTCGAAGTCGCCCTACGCGGACCTGAAGAAGAGCAGCAGCTTCAACTTCAAGGCCGTCTCGTGGATGTACAACGAACGCGTCTACACCGGTGCGAAGAAGGGCGGCAAGCGCTACTTCAAGTCGAGCAGCAAGGTCAACCGCACGGTGATGGCGAAGTTCCTGTACCGCGCCTACTACGCCTCCTAGGCCGAGAGTTCTCACTTGCGCGCTCCCTCCGCACGGCGGAGGGAGCGCGCAATACGCCCGGAGAGATTGCCGGCGCGGCGGTGCGCCGACCGCTCCCTACGCCCGGTCGGCCTCGCTCCGCGGTGTCAGGCGCTCCTCGACGAGGTCGAGCAGCTCCGCCGCGCGCCGGCTG
>NZ_JBHSRW010000045.1:0-14992 GCF_042659205.1 Leucobacter soli | reverse complement strand
TACGCTGAGACCGAGACGCTTCTGTCACCGACGAGCTGACAGGAAAACCGGTCGGAACAAGAACCAGGCCAATTCAGAACGTTTACGAAACGAAAGGAGGGACCACAAATGACAGAGAAACGCGAAGTGCCAGAAGCTGATCGGTTAGATCAACTCACCCCGATAGACCAAAGTGTCGCGGTCGAAGCGTTCGAGCACCGTGATACCGCTCCAGCCCTTGTGAATGAGGCTGATTGGATTGACCAACAGATACCTGTCCCTGTGGATGACCCTGAACAGGAGGCACAATGATGAACCTGAGAATCGAGGAACTTTCTCCCGCAACGATCCTCGCAGTTAACCAGATGCTCCTCAAGGAAGGGCAAGAAGAGTTCCTCGCCCCAGTCAGTTACGGGCTCGCGAGCGCCGTTGCCGACCCCAGAACCTTTTGGCAGCGTGTCGTACTCGAAGATGATCGAGTGGTCGCGTTCATTAGCGCGAACTTCGACCCGGAAGCAGTGCGCGAGGAGTTCCGTTCAGTGCTTTGGCGGATCAATGTTGAAGCCGATGACCAAGCCCGAGGAATTGGACGGTTCGCGATACAGCATCTACTTGACGAGGCTCATCGCCGAGGATTCGACTACGTGAATGTCATGTACGAAGCTGGGGAGGCCGGGCCGGAGCGATTCTTCCGTGCTGTCGGGTTTGAACCCATCGGTGAGACCGAGTACGGTGAGGTCATCGCCCAAATCCGACTCGAACAATAAAATGCTCAACACCTCAGCGGACCTCTTTCACTCCGGTGGTCCTTACGTGTTCAGGTGCGTGTGTGTTGGGACAGGAGAAGAGCACCGCCCGCGAGCGTGATGAGGAGTCCCAGTGGGGCGATGAAGCGCCAATTGGCCAGTGATTTCTCTTGCGGGGATTTTCTCTATCCGGGGCAGGTGTACCCGGTCTTTCGGTTCGCATAGGTGGATCAAAACTCATAGCTATTTCTCTCAATGGCACCTAGTTCGCAATCCTACGGCTCAGTACCGACATTCGAAGTTGCTTCGATACAACCCGCGAGATCATCGGCTCGTCAGTGAGCCTGCGGCCATCAGTGTCACACGCACTTGCTTGCGGCCGACACCGAGCGTGCGGGCGATCGCGCGCATCGAGATTCCGCTACCATACAGCTTCAATGCCTCTGCAGCCTCTTCGGTCGTGAGCCCGTGCTGGCGGCGCACGACGTTGTTGCGGGTAAGGTGCTTCGAAACTGTCGCGCGGTGCACACCATACTTTTGAGCTAGGTATCCGACGCTGAAACCAGTGAGGTAATCATCGACCAGGCGATCAACTTCAGCGGGAGTGAGAAAGGTTTGAGGTTTCCCAATCCTCCTGACGACAGGCCCTCGAACGTCGTGAATCGGTGCGCCATCGACCCGCTCCGATACCCGGTACACCCCACGTTTCCAGCGAGAAATCAACGACGATAGTCTCGGAGTGGGGTTTGAGAACTCTCTACGCAGGGACCCGAACGAAGATCCCCTGCAATCGCAGGGGATCTTCTGCCTCAGAGAGAGATGTTCACCGAGTTGCCCCACGGATCCTCGGTGGAAAGTCCCGTAGAAGAGCGCTCGTAGCTGTGACCCGCCGCCTCGAGTCGTTCGGCAATCCGATCGACGGCCTCTTCGTCGGGAACGGCGATCGTGAGGGCTCCGAGCCCGGTGGAATTCTCGCGGGCGCCCGCCCCGTCGCTCTGCCAGGTGTTCGTGGCGAGGTGATGGTGATAGCCGCCCGCGGCGTAGAACAGCGCCCCATCTGATTGAGCGGTCACGGCGAAGCCGAGCGCCTCGGAGTAGAAGGCGCGCGCTTCATCGAGGTCGCCGACCTTCAGATGCACGTGGCCCATGTTCGCTGAGCCCGTATCGTCGGACTCGGTGTTCAGATGCTCCTGAATGAAGGCCGCAGGATCGAGGAGTTCCGAACCCATTTGCACCTCGCCGTCCTCCCATACCCACTCGCTGCGCGGCCGGTCGACGTACAGCTCGAGGCCGTTGCCCTCGGGATCGAGGAAGTAGAAGGCCTGACTCACCGCGTGATCGGCCGACCCTTGGAACGTCTCGGGTGCGATGGTCGCGATGTTCACGAGGACTCGGGCGAGCGAGGCTTCGTCCGGGTACAGGATCGCCGAGTGGTACAGCCCCGCCTCGCTGAGCGTCGAACCGGTCTCGCCGTCGGATCCCGAGACCAAGCGCAGCAGGGGCGAATCGAGCCCGAGCTCCGCCTCTCCCTCGGACTCGCTCAGAACCGCGAGGCCGACGGCGTTCTCGTAGAACGCACGCACCTTCGGAAGATCGTGCACGTTCAACTCCACCACGCCCATGGACGTACTGTCGGGTAAGGCCGCAGGCGGCGCCGCAGCGCCGGTGCTCGGGCGGGACGACGACACGACACCCCAGACGATCCCGCCGACCGCTGCGAGCACGGCGATGACGGAGACGAGCAGGATGACCCGAGTTCGGGGATACTTTGGGAAAACGACCATGCCTACCCCGAACACGGGGCGGGGTGCCCGCATTCCTGTGAATCCCGTGAACCGCCCGTTTGATACTCTGGGCTGGATGATGACCAGACAGGCCCGTTGGCGCCGCTCCAGGATCGGCGACCTGGTCGTTCCCTGATCCGCGCTCCTCCTGAGTTCTGAATGCGACCGAGCTTATTCAGAACAACAGGAGAATCATGACTGCGCACTTCGATCACACCATCATCGCCTCCCTCGATCCCGCTGAGATGGCCTCGTTCTATCTCGATCTTCTCGAGGCAGACGAAGCCCCGTCGTGGGGGCCGTTCCAGAACGTCCAGATCGGGGGCGGCGTGCTGTTGCAGTTCGCGACTCCGCCGACCGAGTTCCCGCCCCAGCATTACGCCTACCTGCTCGATGACGCCCACTTCGGCCGCGCCTACGCGAAGCTCGTTCAGGCCGGGCGCGACCATTGGGCGGACCCGCAACGCTCACGCCCGGGTGCGATGAATCACGAGCACGGAGGCCGCGGCGTCTACCTGCTCGACCCCTCGGGTCACTACCTGGAGCTGATCACCAGGTCGTACTTGTAGCCGGGCAGAGGGCCGTGCGGTCGCCGGGCACCGTCGACGTGGCGGAAGCGCGTGCGCGGCTAGAGTCGTTCCATGGACCAGCGCATCAGCTTCATCACCCTCGCCGTCGAGAATGTCCCTCGGAGTCGCAGGTTCTACGTCGACGGCCTCGAGTGGGAGCCCATGTTCGAGGACGGCGATGTCATCATGCTCCCGGTCGGCGAGCATCTCTTGCTGTCGTTATGGAGCGTTGAGGGCTTCACTGCAGAGATCGGTGAGGCGCCCGTACGCGGTATCGCACCGATCGCGCTCGCGCACAACTGTGCAACGGAGGAGGAGGTCGATCGTGTGCTTTCACTTGCGGCGTCGCTCGGCGCGAACACACACCCCGCGGTGCGCAGGGACTGGGGAGGGTATTCCGGTTACTTCTCCGACCCCGACGGCTTCCGGTGGGAGATCGCGATGAATCCCGGGCCCACCGGTGACTACGTTCTGCCGTAGCGAGGAAAGCGATTGTCGGACGTGACGACAACGAGCCTCGGCCGGACGCACGACCTCTGGTCGACCAGCGCACCCGCGGCGACGACACGTTGCTGGCGGGCAGCCTGAAACGTCATGGGTTCAACTCGTGCGACGAGTGGACGCTCCCTCACGAGATGATCGAGCATCGGCACGGATGGGTCGGCTGCCGTCAGTCTGAAGGCATCGAGTAGGGCCAAGAGCGAGCGCAGCCCCGGCTGAGTGACCGTCGGGGGAGAGAACCAGAGAATGCCTAGGTGACCTGGCAGCAGTCGTCGTCGCAGCGATCTGCGTCCTGTTCCCCGGTGAGCGCAGCCACGGGCGCGGCGCAACATGCATCCCCGCGCCAGGCCTCGATGCCTTCGCGGATCGCGAATCCGGCGATGACGAGCGCGGCGACCGAATCCGCCCAGGCCCACCCGAGCAGACTGTTGAGTACGAGCCCGACCAGGAGCGCCGCGGAGAGGTAGCTGCAGATCAGCGTCTGCTTGGAATCGGCGAGCGCGGAGGCGGAGCCGAGCTCGCGGCCGGTGCGTCGCTCGAACCAGGACAGGAACGGCATCACTACCAGGCTCAGGGCCGCCATCACGATCCCGACCGGTGCGTGCTCAGGCTCCCGCAGCCCGAACAGTGACAATATCGCATCGACCGAGACGTAGGAGGCGAGGCCGAAGAACGACACCGCGATCACCCGCAACGCGATCTTCTCGCGCTGCTCGGGGTCGGGGGCGGCGAACTGCCAGGCCACCGCGGCAGCGGAGAGGACTTCCACGATCGAGTCCAGTCCGAACCCGATCAACGCCGCGGACGACGCAGCACCGCCGGCAGCAAGAGCCACGATCGCTTCGACGATGTTCCAGATGATCGTGATCGTCACGACGATCCTGATCCGGCTCCGCAGCACCCCCGTTCGGGCTAGGTTCAGCACCTCCGTCGTCACAGCGCGGGCTCCGGTTCGCAGCAGCCGGGCACTCTGCAAGCGGGGTCGATGCAGGGTTCGTTCTCGTCGACAGCGAGGGTCGCCTCCACCAACGCCGTCAGCGCAGCGGCCAGGTGCGGGTCGGCGATCTCGTATCGCGTTTGCCTGCCCTCGGGCTCGGCGACGACGATGCCGCACCCGCGCAAGCAGGCGAGATGGTTCGACACGTTCGTGCGCGTCAAGTCGAGATCGCGGGCGAGTTTCGCCGGATACCCCGGCCCGTCCAGCAGAGAGAGCAGGATGCGGGAGCGGGTGGGGCCGGCCATCGCACGGCCGAGCCGGTACATGACGTCCACGCGAGAAACAATAGTCAGCATATGCTGACTATACAGTGCTTGCTGACTTATTGGCACGAGTCCGATCCGCAGCCTCGCCCCGCTTTCTCGTTTCGGCCACCCGGTGCAGGGCGTTCATCCGCACCGGTGTCGGAGGTCAGGCGTCGCCGGGGTCGAGGTAGAAGGTGGCCTCGGGATCGTCGATAAGACGAATAGTCGCAGCCGCATGCATGCGCACCGCCGTGTCGGCGGCGAGGAGCGACGCCTGTGCGGCCTTCTCGCCGACGTCGCCGAGTTCGACGAACGCCCGCGCCAGGCTTCGCTGCACGTCGATGTCGCCCCGCCCGAACTCGAGCTTCAGCTCGTCGGCGAGTGCGCCGCGTTCAGGGTCGGGGATGAGGCCGACTGCCGTCCGCCAGGCCGTGCGGGCGACCTCGTCATTCGCATCGTGCAGATGCTCGCTCGTGATCGCCGGCCACGCGCGCTCGTCCCGAAGTTTCGACAGTGTGTGGAGCGCTTGCGAACGGGCCTGATCGACCGGTGAATCCAGCTCTGCGACCACGCGGTCGAGGACGCTCTGGTGAGAGAGCCGCGTCAGCGCCCACGTCAGCATCTCTCGGACGGAGAAGTCCGGCTCGACGGCGCAACGCCTAAGCAGCGGCTCCAAAAAGGCATCGTCGGGATCGGTGCCGGCGGTCATCGCCGCCTGGAGACGCGCCGAAGAATCAGGCCGCTCGAGCAGCCTGGCGAGCTGCACTGCGGGTGAGGACATGCCCTCATTCTTTCAGCGCATTCACTCAGCCGCTGCACGTCGAGCTCCTTGTACTCCTGCGCCTCACGAGAGGTCACATCCACGGTTGCACCACGACGTTGCCGACCTTGCGCCCGGAATCGACGATCCGGTACGCGTCGACGAGCCGATCCAACCCGCCGAGGGTCTCGGTGACGGGATCGAGCTTCCGCTCATCCAGCAAGCGCATGAGGCAGGCGATGTCGTCGGCGCGCTCCGCCGCGCTTCCAGCGAGCACGCGCCCACCCGAGCGAATCGTCTCGGCGAGGTCTGCAACGGCGAGGATCACCGTGCCGGCCGCTCCTGCGAGGCGAAGCCCGAGCCTGCGGTTGATATTGCCGACAGTGTCGAAGACCACGTCGAACCTATCGGAGATGCCGTCGAGCGGGGTGGCCGCATAGTCGATCGCCTCGTGAGCGCCGAGTCGGGTGACGAAGTCGTGATTGTTCCGACTCGCGACGGCTGTGACCTCGGCGCCGGCGAGCGCCGCGAGTTGCACGGCGCTGCTGCCGACCGCTCCGCTTGCCCCGTTCACCAGCACCCTGCTCCCGTGATGCACGCGATCGCGAAGAAAATGCAGCGCGGTCGCGCCGCCGAACACGGCACCCGCAGCGTCGACGTGACGAACCGAAGGGGGCTTCAGCGCCATCGATTTCGGCCGCACTGCTGCATACTGCGCATGCGCGCCCATGCGGGCCCCGTTCATCCCGGCGATCGAATCACCGACTGCGAATCCGTCGACTGCCGCCCCGACGCGTTCGATGACGCCGGAGAACGCCGTGCCGAGCACCTGCTGCCGGGGTCCGCGCACTCCGAGCGCCAGGCGAGCCGGCAGCCCGAAGCCCCGGGGGAAGCGCCCTGCTCGAATCCGAGCGTCGCCGGAGGTCACGGCGACCGCTTCAATGCGCACGAGCACCTCGCCGGCTCCGGGCTCCGGGCGAGCACGGTCGACGACCTCGACGATCTCCGGTGCGCCGTACCGCTTCACGATCGATGTCTTCATCATTCCCCGTCCTTACGCTCGTAAGTCGTCGTTGATCAGTGTAGTCTTACGGGTGTATGGATGCAAGGACGAATGGCACAGGCACCCGTAGAGCTTCTCCGGCCATGCCGCTGTCGAGGGCTCGAATCATCGCCGCTGCCGCCCGGGTCGCCGACCGGGGCGGACTGGACTCGGTGAGCATGCGCACGGTGGCGAAAGAGCTCGACGTCGAGGCCATGTCGTTGTACCACCACGTGACGAACAAGGACGCGTTGCTCGACGGTCTCGCCGATTGGGTCGCGGCGCAGTTCTACCGGCCGAAGACTGACGTCGGCTGGCGCGTAGAGATGACGAAGCGGGCGAACTCGCTACGCGCGGTGCTGAGCTCACACCCGTGGGGGCTCGGAATGATCGAATCGCGCAGCAATGCGGGGGACGCACTGCTGCGCCACCACGACGCTGTGCTGGGCTCGTTGCTCACCGTATTCCCGCTGCGGATGGCCGCGCACGCCTTCTCGATACTCGACGCCTACATCTACGGGTTCGTGCTCACCGAGGTCAACCTGCCCTTCGCGCCGGGCGAAGGGCACGAGAACGAAATGGCCGAGCAGCTCGTGCCCGACATGGCCGGCCTACCGCACCTCAGGCGAATGGCGACCGAACTCATGGCCACAGGCGAGTACTCCTTCACCGCCGAGTTCGAGGCCGGACTCGACCTGATCCTCGACGGGCTCGAACGGCACACCGGCGGCTCAAGATCGGAGGGAACATCATGAGAATCGCGATCGCGGGCGGGACCGGCACCGTCGGGCGCTACTGCGCTGAGACGGCGACCGCCTCAGGGCATGAGGTCGCCGTGCTCTCGCGGAGCACAGGCGTCGACGTCGTCACGGGCGCGGGACTCGACTCGGCGCTCGAGGGAGTCGACGCGGTGATCGATGTCACGGGGATCGTGACGCTCTCGTCGAGGAAAGCCCGGGACTTCTTCACCCGAGGCACCACGAACGTCCTACGAGCAGAACAACGCTCGGGCGTGAAGCACCACGTCGCACTCTCGATCGTCGGCATCGACGACATCGACGCCTCCTATTACGCGGGCAAGCTCGCTCAAGAGAAGGTCATCGAGGCGGGCCGCGTGCCCTTCACTATCGCCCGCGCCGCGCAGTTCCACGAGTTCGCAGGGCAGTTGCTCGCGAACGCTCGCGGGCCGGTGGCGATGCTGCCGAAGGCGCTGATTCGACCGGTCGCCGCCAGCGATGTGGCCGAACGCCTCGTCTCGATCGCGACCTCGGATCCGAAAGGGCGAGCACCCGACTTCGTCGGTCCTCGTGACGAGAATCTCGCAGACCTGGGCAGGGCGTGGCTCGCCCGCAATGGCAAGAAGCGACGAGTGCTCGAAGTGAGACTCCCCGGCCGCTACGGCGCGGGCCTCGCTTCAGGCGACCTTCGAGGGACCCGAGAAGCGGAGACGGCAACCCTCGATTTCGCCGATTGGCTCGCGAGCATCGCGCCGCCGAGCTGAGAGACCCGCGAGACGCCGCGCCTCGCCTCCAACGTGAAGTGCGCCTCGCGGATCCGGGAATCCGCGAGGCGCACTGCTGTCCAGCTCAGATGTCGTGCCGGATCATCACGTGCTTCGTGCTCGTGTACTGCTCCAGGTTGTACTTCGACATGCTCGAGCCGTAGCCCGACATCTTGTGGCCGCTGTGGGGGAGCTCGGACACGAGGGGGAGGTGCTCGTTCACCCAGACCGTGCCGAAGTGCAGCGCGCCGCTCACGCGGGTCGCGATGCCGAGATCCTTCGTCCACACTGACGCCGAGAGCCCCTGGCGCACATCGTTACCGAGTGCGATCGCCTCGTCCTCGGTCTCGAACGACTGCACGGTCATGAGCGGACCGAAGACCTCCTCCTGCACGATCTCGTCGTGCTGGGAGACGTTGTCGATGATCGTCGGCTGGAAGAAGTACCCCGGGCCGTCGGCCTTCGCGCCGCCCGTGATCACGCGCGCACCGCCGGCGACCGCCCGCTGAACGAAGCCTTCGACGCGCTGCCGCTGCACCTCGGACGCGAGCGGGCCCATCTCCACATCGGAGTTCCCCTCGGCGAGCGGATCGCCGAAGACGACGCTCTCGGTCATGGTCTTCGCCGCGGAGATGAATTCGTCGTAGACGCTCGCATGCACGAGCAGACGGGTCGCCGCGGTGCAGTCCTGGCCGGCGTTGTAGAAGGTGCCCATGCGCAGCGTCTCGACGAGCAGGCCGAGATCCGCGTCGGGGAATACGACGACCGGGGCATTGCCGCCGAGTTCGAGATCGACGTGCTTCAGGTTCTTCGCCGCCTTTTCGGCGACGGCGACTCCGGTGCGCTCCGAACCGGTGACCGAGATGGCCGCGATGCCCGGGTGCTCCGACATCGCGGCACCGACCTTACCGTCGCCGAGTACGAGATTCACCACACCAGGGGGGAAGACCTCGGTCGCGACTTCGGCGAGGATGAGCGCCGACAGGGGCGTCCCTTCGGACGGCTTGAGCACGAGCGTGTTCCCTGCGGCGAGCACCGGGCCGAGCTTCCAGGCCGCGATCTCCGCCGGGTAGTTCCACGGGACGATGCCGGCCACGACTCCGAGAGGCTCCCGACGCAGCACGCTCGTGCGGCCCTCCTGGTAGTCCGCGGATGCGACGCCGTCGAGGTTGCGCGCTGCGCCCGAGAAGTACTTCAGACCGTCGATGACGAAGTCCTCGATCTCCCAGCGGGCGCCGAACAGCGGCTTGCCCCCGTTCAGCGCCTCCTGCTGGATCAGCTCTTCCTTGCGCGCCTCGACGCGGTCGGCGAACTCGGCGAGCTTCTCCGCGCGCTCGCGAGGCGTGGTCTTTCCCCAGGTCGTGAACGCCGCGGTCGCCGCCTCGACCGCCCGGTCGACGTCGGCGCTCGAGCCCTCGGCGACGACGGCGATGACCTCGCCGGTCGCCGGGTTCACGATCTCCCGTGTTCCGCCCTCGATGGGTGCGACCCACTCGCCGCCGATGAGTAGGGCGGGATGCTGCTGTGCCATGATTCCTCCGTTTGGCGTTGTGCGACCATCGAGGTGGTCGTTCGCCAGTGATGCTAGTCTGAGACAGATGACTTAGTCAACTGTCCAAATTGAGAATATCGGCGCTGTGCGAACAGCGGTGTGCCTCCGCCCGCGGGTAGGCTGGGAGGGTGCCGACGCCGCTTCTCGCGTCGGTGGCGCGTGCCGTGACGAGAACGGAATAGAAGAATGGCGAGTTCGAGGGTGTCGCTGGACGAGCGGCGAGAGCAGCTCATCGCGGCGACGATCAGCGTCATGCAGGAGCAAGGGGTGCAGTCGATCACACTGCGCAATGTCGCGCAACGCGCGAACGCCTCGCTCGCGACCGTGCACTACTGCTTCGAGAACAAGGATGCGCTGATTCATGCCGCAGTGGTGCGGTGGCTCGAGAACATGGTGAGCTACACGACGAACATCCCGACGGGTGCGGGATTCCGGGCGGCCGTGCATTCCTTCGCTGAGCTCTACTGGGCCGATCTCGAGCGCACTCCCAATGATGTGCTCGCGCAGATCGAGCTGGTGCTGTGGGCGGCGCGCAACGAGGATTCCGGCGGCCTCCGTTCGCTCGTGTACACCGGATACGAGGACGAGCTTTCCGAGATCTTCGCCGCTGCGCTCGAGAACGAGTCCCCGGGGCGGGACTTCGATTCGCGGGGGTTCGTGCGGCGGTTGCTCACCGTCTTCGACGGGTGCAGCCTGCAGTTCCTCCTGCAGCCGGAGCTGCCGATTCACCGGGAGAACTACTTCTTCCTGATCGCGACGCTCATCGACTCGGTCCTCGGGGAGCGTGCGAAGGTCTAGCGTCCGTCGTCCCGTTTCGTACGATGCGGACCCCCGACGGTCTCGGGGGCCTGCGTTGTGCGCGCCAGCGCCCAGGATCCATAAGTTGGACAGTTGACATAGACGACTGTCCCTGTTACCGTCTCTCAGGTGGCAACTGCGCCACCGGATGGATACAGGAGGACGAGGATGTCTCGCGAGGACGGTCGAATCGATTTCTACCCCGGCAAGGAGCTCCCGCTGTTCCGGGAGGACTGGCCGCGGATGCGGAACAACGCCATCATCCCGGTCAGGAAAGAGGGTTGGGATGACTTCCTCGTGGCCGAGTGGTCGCTCGAGGGAGCGGCGTGGGAGGACTTCCATCCGCACCCCGAGTACAACTACGTGCTCGAGGGCGAGCTGCACATCACGGTCGACGGAGAGACCGTCGTCTTGAAGGCGGGCGACTCCGCCACGGTTCCTGCCGGAAAGCTCGGCCGGTACGAGGCACCCGTCTTCGCGCGCATGCTCGGCATTTACGGCTCGAACCCCGACGGCGAGGAGTCGAGCCAGTTCAAGTACGAGGAGATCTGACTCCTCCGCATCCGCGCAGCCAGGGACGTCCTCGCTGCGCACCACCGCTCACGCTCGTTCAAAGGAGAAACGAATGCGCACCACACGTCGACCCCTGACTGTCGCGGCCATCGCCGCGACAGTCGGACTTCTGCTCGCCGGTTGCACCACCGAGACCGATGCCGCCGAACGCGCCGAGCAGCCGGCTCCGCTGGCGGCTGTCGCCGAGGCGAACGGTATTTCAGCCGACCCCACGCAGAACAGTTCCGAAGCACTCATCGCCGCGGTGACCGCCGATGATTGGGCGGTGCCGGTCGAGATCATCGACTGCGCCGAGCCCGGCTGCGACGGCGAGCGCACGCAGAGCGTGTACACCCCGCTCTCGCCGGATGAGATCGAAGGCGATTGGGATCTCTGCGCCGTGCTGCCGCACGTGAAGGATCCCTACTGGCTCGGCATCAACGCCAATCTGGTCGAAGAGGCCGAGCGTGCCCAGGTCGGCCTGCAGGTCTACGAGGCGGGCGGATACACCGAGATCGGCACGCAGCTCGACCAGCTGTCGAACTGCGTCGCGAACGGTGCCGACGCCGTCGTCGTGAGCGCCGTCTCGAACGAGGCGCTCAACGCCACGATCGACGAGATCGCCGCGAAGGGTATTCCCGTCATCGACGCGGTGAACGGCGTGACCTCCGCGAATGTCGACGGTCGGGCTCTCTTCGACTACTGCACGCTCGGCGGCAACCTGGGTCGCCACCTCGCCGAGAGCGGCGAGACCATCAAGGCGGTCTGGTTCCCCGGCCCCGCCGGCGTCGGCTCGCTCGAGCAGCTCATGTCGTGCTTCGAGGCGCAGACCGAGGGCAGCAACGTCGAGGTGCTCGGCGTCTCCTACGGCGACACCGGCAAGGACGCTCAGCTCAGCCTCGTCGAGAACGCGCTGTCCGCGCATCCCGACATGAACTACATCATCGGCAGCGCGACCACGGTCGATGCGGCGGTCGGCCCGCTCACCGAGCGCGGCCTGACCGGCAAGGTGCAGACCGCCTCGTACTATTTCACGCCCGAGGTGTACTCGCTGCTCGAGTCGGGCGGCGCGACCTGCGCCAGCGCCGGCAACGACCTCATCCTCGGCCGCATCGCCGTCGACATGGCGCTTCGCGTGCTCGAGGGGCAGCCCTTCAACGGCGGCAACCACGTCGGCATGGCCGCCAACGTGATCTGCGGCCCGGCCGCCGGCGACGAGATGAACAACCTCGACACGCTGGTGAAGGAGCTCAACCTCCCGCCGGCCGGCTTCAAGCCGACGTTCTCGGTGAAGTAGCGAGGAGCATTCCCATGGATCGACGCACTGATACCGCCCCCGTCGTGTCGGTGAAGAACGTCACGAAGAACTTCCAGGCGGTCACGGCTCTTCGCGACGTGAGCATCGACTTCTTCCCGGGGAAGGTGCATGTGCTGTTCGGCGAGAACGGCGCAGGGAAGTCGACGCTCATCAACATCCTCTCGGGAGTGCACCAGCCGTCATCCGGCTCCGTGGAGATCGACGGGCTGGGGGCTGACCTGGTCAGCCCCCAGCGGGCCCGCGAGCTCGGCATCTCGTCGGTGTTCCAGGAGCCGGCGCTGGTCGGCACCCTGTCCGTCGCCGAGAACCTGACCCTCGGTCGGGAGAACCTGAGCGGCGGGTTCCTCAATCGGGCGCAGAACCGGAAGGCGGCGGAGCAGGCGCTCGCGCAGGCCGGATCGACGCTCTCCCTCGACCGTGCGGCTCGGGATCTGAGCCGCGCCGACCAGCAGGTCGTCGAGATCGCGCGAGCCCTTCAGGGATCCGCGAAGCTCCTCATCCTCGATGAGCCGACAGCCGCGCTCACCGAGGACGAGACGAGCCGCCTCTTCGACGTCGTGCGCCGGATGAAGGCGGACGGCATCGCGGTGATCTACATCACCCACCGGATGGGGGAAATCCGCGAGATCGGCGACACCGTCTCCGTCATGCGCGACGGGATGCTCATCGACACGCTCGACATCGACGAGGTGAGCGATGAGGAGCTCGTCACCCTCATGGTGGGGCGCAAGGTCGAATCCCTCTTCCCCGACATCCCCCACGACCCGCGCGAGGGCGGCCTCGAGCTCAACCGCGTCTCGACCTCGCAGCTGGTCGACGTGACGCTCACCGCGCGTCGGGGAGAAGTGGTGGGAGTCACCGGCCTCGTCGGGTCGGGGAAGGGCGACATCGGGCGCGCGGCATTCGGACTCACCGAGCTGCTGGCCGGCGAGATCCTCGTCGACGGGGCGGAGATCTCCGCGGGTTCCCCCGAGCAGCGCATCAAGCAGGAGATCATCTACTACCCCTCGGACCGCAAGCGAGACGGACTCATCCAGACGATGGCGGCGTTCGAGAACGCCACCCTCTCGGCGCTCGACTCGTGGACCCGCTTCGGGTTCATCGACCGCCGGGCCGAGCGGGCCGCCGCAGAGGACGTCCTGAAGCGGATGTCTCTGCGCCCCAACCATCCGGAGAGCCTTCCGGGGACGTTCTCGGGCGGAAACCAGCAGAAGATCGTGCTCGCGCGCGGCTTCACGCGAGAGTACGCGATCCACGTGTTCGACGAGCCGACCGCAGGCGTCGATGTCGGTGCCCGCGCAGAGATCTACGGCGCCATGCAGGCGCTCGCGGAGTCGGGCGCCGCGGTGCTCGTCATCTCCTCCGACCTCCCCGAGATCATCGGGCTGGTCCATCGCGCATACGTCATCGCTCAGGGATACGTCGTCGGCGAGTTCGCCGGCGACGAGCTGAGCCAGGACACCATGCTCCCGTACTTCTTCCAGGAAATGAAGGAACACACCTCATGAGCAATCAACTCGATGAACTGGCGCAGGAGCCACGGACGGGCGCGGTCCGCAAGCCGGAGCCCGTGGCGCAGGAGAGCGGGCTCAGCCGCTTCTTCCGCAGCCAGTTCGTGAACTACGGCATTCTCCCGATCCTGCTCGTCGTGCTCATCGTCGCATTCGCGATCACCGAGCCGCGATTCGTCTCGGGCGAGAACATCATCAACGTGCTGCGGCAGGTGAGCTTCCTCGGCATCATCGTCGTCGGCCAGATGTTCTACCTCATCACCGGGAACTACGACCTGTCGAACGGAGGCACGGTCGCGCTGTCGTCGATCGTCTGCGCGACGGTGATGGTCTCGATGACCGGCAGCGGCGCGAGCCCGGCCGCCGCGATGGGCGCGGGCGTCCTGGTCGCGGTGCTCCTCGGGCTCGTCGTCGGCATCGTCAACGGCGTGCTCATCGGGTACTACAAGATCTCCTCGTTCATGGTGACCCTCGGCATGGGGTCGGCGACGACCGGTGTCGCCCTGCTCATCGCCGGCGGCGTGCCCGTCACCGGCCTCCCGAGCGAGTTCACGAAGTACTTCGGCACGTCGTCGGTCGCGGGGATCCCGTTCCCGACGGTCATCTTCATCATCGTCATCGCCTTCGCCTACGTGCTGCTCAACTGGACCCGCCGCGGACGCCAGGCCTATGCGGCGGGCGGCAACCCGAGCGCGGCGTTCCAATCGGGCGTGAACGTCGGGCGCACGATCCTCATCATGATGGTGCTCGGCAGCGTGCTCGCGGGGCTCGTCGGCGTGATGCTGACGGCCCGTGTCTCCACGGGCGAGGCGAACATCGGGGTGCAGTACCCGCTCCAGTCGATCATCGCGGCGGTCATCGGCGGCATCGCGCTCGCCGGCGGCGAGGGTCGTGTCTCGGGTGCGGTCATGGGTGCGCTCTTCATCGTGCTGCTCAGCAACGGCATGGATCTGATCCGGGTGCAGAGCTACATCCAGGACATCCTGCTCGGTGCACTGCTCGTCATCGCTCTGCTGGTGGATCGCCTGCGGACCCGGTTCCGCATCTCCAAGAAGGCGGTCGCCGCCGCGACGAGTTAGCGCAGCCGCGGCGGTCGCCGCCGGCACGCGTTCCGCCCGCCCGCACAGCCGGACGGGC
>NZ_JBHSRW010000044.1:0-15040 GCF_042659205.1 Leucobacter soli | reverse complement strand
CGGTCGGCGCAGTGGTCGGTGAAGCGGCGGCGGTCGGTGCAGTGCCGGCACCGCCCGGCCGCTCGTCCGCGGGGGCGGCGAAGAGCGCGGCCACCCAGGTGGTGATCGGCACGGCCAGCACGAGCCCGATGCTGCCGCAGAGGGTCCGCACGATCTCGGTCGCGATGTCCTCCTGCGTGAGGAGCGAGAGCACCGGACGGTCGTAGAGGTAGAGCAGGATCAGCACGCTCAGCGCGGCGCCCACGTAGGCGAAGAAGACCGTGTAGACGGTCGAGGCGATGTGGTCCCGGCCGATCCGCATCGCCCGCGCGTAGATCTCGCCGCGCGACATCGATGGCGCCGCGGAGCGGAGCTCCCAGACGGCGGATGCCTGCGTGATGGTGACGTCGTTCAGCACGCCGAGCCCGGCGATGATGATCGAGCAGGTGAGGAGTCCTCGGAAGTCGATGGGCGAGGTGAGCGACGAGAGGATCCCGGAGGCCTCGTCGCCGATCCCGCTGAGCCGAGTCACCTGTACCGAGAGCAGAGAGATGCCGGCCATGATCAGGATGCCGCAGAGCGTCCCGATGAGCGCTGCGGTGGTGCGCATGTTCGGCCCGTGCACGAGGTAGAGGATGACGAACATGATCGCGCTCGAGCCGACGATGCCGATCAGCAGCCCGGGCCCGCCCGCGACGAGCGCCGGCAGGACGAACGCCAGCAGGACGCCGACGCTGATACCGAGTGCGATGAGCGCGAGCAGGCCGCGGATCCGGCCCACCGCGATCACGACGGCGGCGAAGAGCAGGGTGAGCAGTGCGAGGGGGAGATTCCGGAAGACCCCGGAGACATTGTACACGTTCGCGATGTCGTAGCCGGCGCTCGCGGATCCCGCTCCGCTCGCATCCGGGGTGGCGATGAGCTCGACCCGGTCGCCCGGTCGCAGCCCGGCGTTCGCGAGCGGGCCGCGCACCGGCACCTCGATCATCCGGCCCGCGTCCGGTCCGCTCCGCACTCCGATGCTCGCGCTCAGGCACGCGCCGAGCGTCGCCGCACCCGCGGCGTCAGCCTCGGAAGCCGTCCCGCCCGCTTCATCCTCGTCGGCTGCATCCTCGGCTCCCGGCACCGCCATCGGATCGTCGAACCGGGTGCAGTCGTCGTCGATGCTCAGGACCTCGCCCTGCTCGAGGTCGACCCCCTGCGCGGAGTACTGGGTCAGCTCGGCCACCTCGCCGACCTTCGCGTAGTCGGGCCAGAGCACGACGAGCCCGATCGCAGTGGCACCCGCGACGGCTGCGAGCAGGAGGATGGTGATGAGCCGGGTGAGCCGTGAGGTCGGGACCGCGCGACTGGAGAGGTGCGCGTGGGCGTGCGAGTGCGGGAGGTCGTCGCTCGAGAGCATGGCTCGAATCTAGCGGACGACCTCGGCACCGTCCGGGAGCGGGGCGCCCGCGGGGATCCTCACGGTCACGTACTCGCCGGTGCCCGTCTCGGCGGGTGCGTACGCCGCGGCCGGCGCTGCTGCGGCGGTTGCAGCGGGCGCGACGGTTGCGGGCCGGGTCGCCGTGTCGTGCTTCTCGTGCGGATCCTTGCTCATGCGGTCGATCCAGGCGAGCGCGAGCGCCGACACGATGAAGGCGAGGTGGATCAGCACCTCCCACATCACGCCGTCCGAGGAGTAGATCACTGTGCCGGAGGCGTCGGTGACGATGCCGCCGTCCATGCGGCCGACCTCGATGAAGGTCTTGAGCAGGTGGATCGACGAGATCGAGATGATCGAGATCGCGAGCTTGACCTTGAGCAGGTTCGCGTTGACGTGCGAGAGCCAGTCGGGCTCGTCGTGGTGGCCGGTGACGCGGATCTTCGACACGAAGGTCTCGTAGCCGCCGATGATCACCATGATCAGGAGGTTCGCGATCATGACGATGTCGATGAGGGCGAGAACGCTGAGCATCACGTCTGTCTCGGAGATGTGGCCCGAGATGATGGCGGTCTCGATGAGGTGCCAGAGCTCGACGAAGAAGAGCACCACGTAGACGGCCTGCGCGATGATGAGGCCGAGGTAGAGGGGGGCTTGCAGCCAGCGGCTCGCGAAGATGAAGCCGGCGAGCGTGCGCGAGGCGGGGCCGGGTCCCTTCGCGTCGCTGCGCTCGATCGGCGGTGCTGAACGGTCGATCACGGGCGTCCTTTCGCGTCTGGTCTGGATAAATGCTAGCGGGGGGCGGGGGCATCGCTGCTGGGAATCCGCGGCGGCGGGCGCCCATCCGATGCTCGCCCCCGTTCGAGTCCTCCGGGTCGCCGGTTCGGCGTCGGGGCGAGCGTCGATTCGGGGGATCCGAGCGCGGGGCTGTGGGTCGAGCGGCGGATCGCGGGGTAGGATGGTGGCCGCGAAGGGGAGTATTCCGTTTCGCCCGTATCGTCAATACGCCTTGCTCCGACGCGAGGCCGGTACGGGCGCGGCGAGCCGGTCCATGCGAGAGGGCCGGGGCGCCGGGAAGAGACTTTCGGACCTCCGCGCACCCCGCGCCCGACCGAAGGCGACTGCATGACACCGGTACTCCCGCTCTGGTTCGAGATCGGATCGATGATCCTGCTCGTGGCGATCCTGATCGTCGATCTGCTCCTCATCATCAAACGACCGCACGTCCCCTCCATGCGGGAGGCCAGCCTCTGGGTGGGCTTCTACGTGCTGCTCGCGCTGATCTTCGCCGGATCCATCTTCCTGCTCGGCGACGTGCAGCACGGCACCGAGTTCCTCGCCGGATGGCTCACCGAGTACAGCCTCTCGATCGACAACCTCTTCGTGTTCGTCCTGATCCTCTCGAGCTTCAAGGTGCCGCACGCCTACCAGCAGCGCGCGCTCATGATCGGCATCGTGCTCGCGCTCGTGTTCCGCGGGCTCTTCATCCTCGCCGGCGCGGCGCTCATCGAACGGTTCATCTGGATCTTCTTCATCTTCGGCGCCTGGCTCATCTGGACGGCCTGGCAGCAGGTCAAGCCCGGCGAGGAGGAGCACGCCGGTGACAGCTGGATCGTGCGACAGGCCAAGAAGGTCCTGCCGATCACGGACCACTACGACGGAGGCCGGCTGCGCACGACGGTCGACGGCAAGCGGATGTGGACGCCGTTCATGCTCGTGCTCATCTCGCTGGGCACCACCGATCTGCTCTTCGCGCTCGATTCGATCCCCGCGATCTTCGGCATCACGCGCAGCCCCTTCATCGTGTTCACCGCGAACGTGTTCGCGCTCATGGGCCTGCGGCAGCTCTACTTCCTGCTCGGCGGACTGCTCGATCGCCTCGAGTACCTGAAGTACGGGATCGCCGCGATCCTCGGCTTCATCGGCGTGAAGCTGATCTTCCACGCCCTGCACGAGAACGAGCTGCCGTTCATCAACGGCGGCAGGCACGTCGAGTGGGTGCCCGATATCAGCATCTGGTTCTCGCTCGGGTTCATCGTGACCGCGATGGCCGTCGCCACGATCGCGAGCGTCGTGAAGATGCGTCGCGTGGCACGTGCGCACGGCGAGCGGCTGCACCTCGGCGCCCACGAGGGCGCCCATGAGGAGGCTCGCGGAGAGGATTGAGGCGGGCGGGCGCCGGGGAGGCGCATCCGAGCCCGGCGCCGGGCTCGGTCGGGCGGTCGGCGTCAGCGCCGCAGGGTGCGCACGGTCAGCTCTTCACCTTGACCGTGGTCGAGCGGGTGGTCTTCGCGTAGCCGGTCCTGGTCGGCGCGACCCGTACGGTGATCTTCTTGCCCGCGTCGGCGGACTTGAGACGGTACTTCGTCTTCGTCGCCCCCGAGATAGCCTTCCCGTTCCGATACCACTGGTAGCGGATCTTGCTCGGCTTCGGGCTCCAGCCGCTCGCCTTCGCGGTGAGCGTCCGGCCGACCTTCGCGGTACCCGAGACCTTCGGCCTCGGGGCCTTCGCGTAGGCGATCAGCGGCACCTTGCGCGTGTCGGACGCGCGCACCGCCGTCGTGCCGTCTTCGAACCGACCGGTCACCCGCACCGAAATCCGCTTGCCCGCATCCTTCGCGGTCGGCTTGTACGTCGCCTTCGTCGCACCAGAGATCTTCGTCTTGAAGTTGCGCATCCACTGGTAGCGGTAGGTGACGGTTCCCGGCTTCCACTTCCCGGGCTTCGCGGTGAGCGTCTTCCCGGCCCTGGCCGAACCGCTGAGCGTCGGATCGAGGGCCGTGCGCGACGAACCGCCGGCGAAATCGCCGGACTTGCCGCCGGAGTACCCGGCGAAGGTCTGCGTGTAGTAGAGGCGGCCCTTGGAATCGAGGGCGATACCGATCCCGACGTGGGTGAAGGTGCTGCGGACCATGTTCGCGTAGTGGCCGTCGGAGTTCTTCCACGCCGTCACGACCGCCTTCGCAGAGGCGTAGCCGTAGGCGACGTTCTCGCCGGCGGTCCGCCAGCCCGAGGGGATCTGCTTGGAGTAGCTCGGGTTGTGCGACATCTTCTTCTTGCTCGCCTGCGCGCGGGACCAGGTCTGGGCGACGGTGTTGATGTCGGTGTTCATCTTGAGCGCGGGGACGCCCGCTGCCTTGCGCAGGGCATTGGTGCGGTCGAGGATCTGGGTGCGCATCTTCGCCAGATCCGACGGCGCCGACTGGGCCGCCGCCAACGGCGCCGGCGCAATGCTCGATGCCGCGCTCGTCATCCCGCTCGGCATCCCGCTCGGCGTCGAACTCAGCGTCGAACTCGGCGCCGCGGCCGGCATTGCCGCCGGCACCGCGGCCGCCGGAAGAACGACGGGTTCCGCCGCCATGGCGGGCACCGCGAACAGCGTTCCGGCTCCGAGCGTCGCCGCGCAGGCCGCACCGAGGAGGCGCATGCGTCGCGTCGCGTCCAGTCTCACCATCGGCTTGCGGTCCCCTGTGCAACCCGCTCCCGGAGGAGCGTCTCCCCGCACCCCGTGCGGAGCGCTGGTTCGACCGTACCCGGCGCGCACCGCGTCGCGCGATACCCGAAGGTCCATAATTTACTTCCGGATTTCCGGATCCCGGCACCGCAGATGTCTCGGCCGTGGACCCGAGCGTTCGCTGTGAGCGGGACGGCGATCGCCCGCGGCCGCGCCTGGTAGACTCGCCCCATGCATATGCGGCAGCTGCTTCTTCCTTGCCGCGACGGGGTGTAGCTTTTCGGCCCTCCCGTCGCGGAGTTCAGGCCTGGCCGAAGCACGCGCGCGTTCCGCGCACCGGAAGTCACGGAATAGAGAAGCATTAGGTTATGACTGAACAGACCAGGAAACCCCGCACACTGGCGGAGAAGCTGTGGGACGACCACGTCGTCGTCAAGGGCGAGAACGGCAACCCCGATCTCATCTACATCGATCTGCACCTCATCCACGAGGTCACCAGCCCGCAGGCGTTCGATGGCCTGCGCATGGCGGATCGCCCGCTGCGCCGGGTCGATCTGATGGTCGCCACCGAGGATCACAACACGCCCACGATCAACATCACGCGGGAGATCGAGGATCCGACGAGCCGGGTCCAGATCGAGACGTTGCGCGCCAACGTGGCCGAATTCGGCGTTCGCGCGCACCCGCTCGGCGACAAGGAGCAGGGCATCGTCCACGTCGTCGGCCCGCAGCTCGGCTTGACCATGCCCGGCATCACCGTGGTCTGCGGCGACAGCCACACCTCGACCCACGGCGCGTTCGGCGCACTGGCGTTCGGCATCGGCACCAGCGAGGTCGAGCACGTGATGGCGACGCAGACGCTGCCGCTGAAGCCGTTCAAGACCATGGCGATCAACGTCGAGGGCGAACTGCGCCCCGGCGTCACCGCGAAGGACATCATCCTCGCGGTCATCGCGAAAATCGGTACGGGCGGCGGCCAGGGCTACGTGCTCGAGTACCGCGGCTCGGCGATCCGCAACCTCTCCATGGATGGCCGTATGACCATCTGCAACATGTCGATCGAGGCCGGCGCGCGCGCCGGCATGGTCGCCCCCGACGAGACCACCTTCGCCTACGTGAAGGATCGCCCCCACGCGCCGCAGGGCGCCGACTGGGACGCGGCCGTCGAGTACTGGAAGACGCTGCCGACCGACGAGGGCGCGACCTTCGACCGGGAGGTCTTCCTCGACGCGAGCGAGCTGGAGCCGTTCGTGACCTGGGGCACGAACCCCGGCCAGGGAGTGCTGCTGAGCGACCGGGTGCCGAATCCGGCGGAGATCTCCGATCCGAACGAGCGCGCCGCGGCCGAGCGCGCGCTCGAATACATGGATCTCGAGGCCGGCGTCCCGATGAAGGAGATCCCGGTCGACGCGGTCTTCATGGGATCCTGCACCAATGCGCGCTTCGACGACCTGCGCGCGTTCGCCGACATCATCAAGGGCAAGCAGAAGGCCGAGGGCGTGCGCCTGATGGTCGTGCCCGGATCCGCGCGCGTGCGCCTGGAAGCCGAGAAGGCCGGGATCGACAAGATCGTCGAGGAGTTCGGCGGCGAATGGCGTTTCGCCGGCTGCTCGATGTGTCTCGGCATGAACCCGGACCAGCTCGCCCCGGGCGAGCGCTGCGCCGCGACCTCGAACCGAAATTTCGAGGGTCGGCAGGGCAAGGGCGGCCGCACGCACCTGGTGTCGCCGCTGGTCGCCGCCGCCACCGCGATCCGCGGTACGCTGTCGAGCCCGTGGGATCTGCAGGAGGACGCGGCGAAGGGCATCACGCACGAGCGGATCCCCGAGGTGGCGGACGCATCGCGTTCGGCCGGGATCGGCGCCGAGACGGGGGAGGCCGCGTAATCATGGAGAAGTTCACCACCCTGACCGGAATCGCCGCTCCGCTGAAGCGCTCGAACGTCGACACCGACCAGATCATTCCCGCCGTCTTCCTGAAACGCGTCACCAAGACCGGTTTCGAGGACGCGCTGTTCCACCACTGGCGGCAGGATCCCGGATTCGTCCTCAACCAGCCCGTCTACGCGGGTGCCGAGATCCTCGTCGCCGGCCCCGATTTCGGCACGGGATCCTCGCGCGAGCACGCGGTGTGGGCGCTGCGGGACTACGGTTTCAAGGTCGTCATCTCGGCGCGTTTCGCCGACATCTTCCGCGGCAACTCCGGCAAGCAGGGGCTGCTCGCGGCGCAGGTCGAAGAGGCCGACGTCGAGCGGATCTGGGAGGTGCTCGACGCGAACCCCGGCGCGCAGCTGACGGTGAGCCTCGAGGATCGCACCGTGACCGCGGGCGAACTCGTCGTGCCGTTCCAGATCGACGACTACACCCGTTGGCGTCTGCTCGAGGGCCTCGACGACATCTCCCTCACCCTGCGCAACGAGCAGGACATCACCGAATTCGAGGCGCGCCGGCCGGCCTGGATGCCGACGACGCTGCCCGTGAAGAGCGCCTGAGGAGTAGACGCGTGACCAACACCGAGATCGCCGCGCAGGACCATGCCGAGGGACTCAAGCAGGATGCGCGCAAGGCCGGCGCTCGTGTGGGTCTGACATCCGATGAGATCATCATCAACGGCGGTCGCCCGCTGACCGGCCGCATCGAGGTGCGGGGGGCGAAGAACCTCGCCACCAAGGCGATGGTCGCGGCGCTTCTCGGACAGACGCCGAGCGTGCTCCGCAACGTGCCGAACATCTCGGACGTGCGCGTCGTGGCGGGCCTGCTGGCCCTCCACGGCGTGCTCATCACGCGCGGCGAGGATCCGGGGGAGTGGCGCCTCGACCCGTCGAACGTCGAGCGCGCCCACCACGCCGACATCGATGCGCACGCGGGCTCCTCGCGCATCCCGATCCTCTTCTGCGGCCCGCTGCTGCACCGGCTGGGCGAGGCGTTCATCCCCGACCTCGGCGGCTGCCGCATCGGCGACCGCCCCATCGACTTCCACCTCGACGCGCTGCGCAAGTTCGGCGCCATCGTCGAGAAGCTGCCGAGCGGAATCAGCCTGAGCGCGCCGAACGGCCTCACCGGCGCGAACATCGAGCTGCCCTACCCCTCGGTCGGCGCGACCGAGCAGGTGCTGCTCACCTCGGTGCTGGCCGAGGGGCAGACCGAGCTGCGCAACGCCGCCATCGAGCCCGAGATCATCGATCTCATCTGCATCCTGCAGAAGATGGGCGCGATCATCACGGTCGAGCCGAACCGCGTCATCTTCATCGAGGGCGTGAAAGAGCTGCGCGGTTACGACCACGCGGCGATCTTCGACCGCAACGAGGCCGCCAGCTGGGCCGCCGCGGCGCTCGCGACGAAGGGCGACGTGTTCGTCGGCGGTGCGCAGCAGGAAGAGATGATGACCTTCCTGAACGTGTTCCGCAAGGTCGGCGGCGATTTCGACGTGCACGACGACGGCATCCGCTTCTGGCACCCGGGCGGCGCGCTCAAGCCGGTGACGATCGAGACCGACGTGCACCCCGGCTTCATGACCGACTGGCAGCAGCCGCTCGTTGTCGCGCTCACCCAGGCGGAGGGGGTCTCGACCATCCACGAGACCGTCTACGAGAACCGTTTCGGCTTCACCGACGCGCTCAACGAGATGGGCGCGAACATCGTCGTCTACAAGGACGGCCTGGCCGACGAGGCCCGACGGGTGAAGCGCCGCGAGTTCGAGCAGGCCGCCGTGATCACCGGCCCCACGCCGCTCACCGGATCCGACATCGAGGTGCCCGATCTGCGCGGCGGATTCAGCCACCTCATCGCGGCGCTCACGGCCAGCGGGCAGACCAAGGTGACCAATCTCGGCATCATCTCGCGCGGCTACGAGAACTTCATCGAGAAGCTGCGCCTGCTGGGCGCCGACTTCGTGTTCGAGGGGTAGCGTTGGACTATGCCCGAGACCGTGAAGCTCCGTGCCCGGCCGTCGCATGAGAAGCGACGGCCGAGCTTCTTCTGGCTGCTCGCCGTTCTGATCCTGCCGCTCTGGTCGTGCATGGTGCGGTACCGCTTCACGCGCGACTCGAAGCTGCCGCAGACCGGCCCCTTCATCCTCTCGCCGAACCACTACAGCGAGATCGACCCGATCGCGATGGGCGCGGCCGTCTGGCATCTGGGGCGCCTGCCCCGGTTCATGGCGAAGGCCAGCCTGTTCAAGATCCCGGTCCTGGGCTGGCTGCTGCGCGGCTCGGGCCAGATCCCGGTCGAGCGGCAGGGCGTCGTGCGCCGAGGCGGCGACGGCAATCCGCTGGGCGCGGCCGGTGAGCTGATCAGGCGCGAAGCCGGCGTGATCGTCTACCCGGAGGGCACGCTGACCCGCGATCCCGAGCTCTGGCCCATGCGGGGCAAGAGCGGCGCCGTGCGGCTCGCGCTCGCCTCGGGCATCCCGCTGATCCCGATGGCGCACTGGGGTACCCAGGAGCTGATGCCGCGCTACGGCAAGGGCATCCATCCGATCCCGCGCAAGACGATCCACGTCGCCGTCGGCGAACCGATCGACCTCAGCCGGTTCGCCGGCCGGGAGACGGAGCCCAAGGCGATCAACGAGGCCACCGCGCTGCTCATGGGCGAGATCACCGCGCTGCTCGCGGGGCTCCGCGGGGAGCAGCCGCCGACGGAGCTGTGGGATCCTGCCGACCACGACCAGACCGAGACGGGGCGCTTTTGAGCGCCGCCGCGGGAGCGCCTGCGGGCGCCGCCGGATCCGGCCCGGCGAGCCCCAAGCGCAATCGCGGCCGCAAGGTCGCGGTCATCGGGGCAGGCAGCTGGGGCACCACCTTCGCAAAGGTGCTCGCCGACGCAGGATGCGACGTGACCGTGTGGGCGCGCCGCCCCGAAGTGGCGCAGGAGATCCAGGTCGCCAAGCGCAACACCCAGTACCTTCCCGGCATCAACCTGCCGAAGTCGTTGCAGGCGACGAGCGAGCTGGAGCGGGCGCTCGCCGGAGCCTCGCTCGTCTTCCTCGCCGTGCCCAGCCAGTCGCTGCGTGCGAACCTCGGTGAGCTCGAGCCCTACCTCGAGCCCGGGGCGGTGCTCGTCAGCCTCGTCAAGGGCGTCGAGCGCGGCACGCTCATGCGGATGAGCGAGGTCATCGCCGACACCCTCGACCTCGAACCCGAGCGCATCGGCGTGCTCTCCGGCCCCAACATCGCGCTCGAGATCGCCCGTGAGCAGCCGACCGGCGCCGTCGCCTCCTGCGCCTCCCTCGAAGCGGCTCAGGATATCGCGACCGCGTGCGCGGCTCCCTACTTCCGCAGCTACGTGAACACCGACGTGATCGGCACCGAGCTCGGCGGCGTGCTGAAGAACCTCATCGCCCTCGCCATCGGCATCGTCGACGGTGTGGGCTACGGCGAGAACACCAAGGCCGCGATCATCACGCGCGGCCTCGCCGAGATGACCGAGTTCGCCGTTCCCCAGGGCGCCGATCCGACCACGCTCGCCGGCCTCGCCGGCCTCGGCGACCTGATCGCCACCTGCCAGTCCCCGCTCTCGCGCAACAACACGGCCGGGCGGCTGATCGGCCAGGGCTTCTCGCTCGAGGAGACGAAGGAGCAGATGCAGCAGACCGCCGAGGGCATCACCTCGGTGGCGCCGGTGCTGGAGCTCGCCAAGGAACGCGGGGTGCCCATGCCGATCGTGCAGCAGGTGCAGATGGTCCTCGAAGGCACCATGGCGCCGAAGAATCTCGCGCCGCACCTCGCCACCGAGGACGACGTGCCGCGGCCCGAGATGAGCTTCGGCTCCCGGCCCGGTCTCTGGGCCCGGCTGTTCGGACGGACGAAGGGGAACGCCGCATGAGCGGGGAGCCGGTGGGCGCCGTGACGAAGCGAACCGTCGTGCTGCTGTTCGGCGGCAGGTCGAGCGAGCACGGGATCAGCTGCGTCACCGCGGCCGGCGTGCTTCGCGCGATCGACCGCGACCGGTTCGACGTGATCCCGGTCGGCATCACGAAGACGGGCGCCACCGTGCTGCTCGACGAGGCGGAGCTGCAGGGCTACCGTCTCGATGCCGAGGGACTGCCAGAGGTGCCCGAGAACGGTACGCGCGTGCTGTGGCCGGCCTCGACGGAGACGCGCGCCCTCACGGTGATCGAATCCGACGGTCGATTGCGCTCACTGGGGCGCGTCGACGTCGTGCTGCCCACCCTGCACGGCCCCTACGGCGAGGACGGAACGGTGCAGGGCATGCTCGACCTCGTCGACCTGCCGTACGTCGGCTGCGGCGTGCTCTCCTCGGCCCTCTGCATGGACAAGCACGCACTGAAGGTCGTGCTCGATGCCGCCGGGATCCCGGTCGCTCCCTGGCGCACCGTGACCCGTTCGGAGATGGAGCGCGATCCCGCGCTCGTCTCGCGCCTCGACGACGGCCTCGAGTATCCGCTCTTCGTGAAGCCGAATCGGGCGGGATCGAGTGTGGGCGTGAGCCGCGTCGCTTCGGCGGACGAGCTGCCGGCCGCACTCGATGTCGCCTTCGCCGAGGACAGCCTGGTGCTCGTCGAGTCCGGCATCGCGGGGCGCGAGGTCGAGATCGCCGTGCTGCAGAGCCGTGACGGCGGCACACCGCGTACGAGCTCCGTGATCGGCGAGATCGTCTTCGACGGCCGCGACTTCTACGACTTCGAGGCCAAGTACCTCGGGGCCGCGGGCGTGAGGCTCGAACTGCCGGCGCAGGTGGCGGCGGCCGAGTTCGCCGCGATCCGCGACGCCGCCGTCACCGCGTTCGAGGTGGCGCAGTGCGCCGGCCTCGCGCGCATCGACTTCTTCCTCACCGCCGACGGGCCGGTGCTCAACGAGATCAACACCCTGCCCGGCTTCACGCCCATATCGATGTATCCGCGGCTCTGGGAGGAGTCCGGGCTCGGTTACACCGAGCTGATCACCGAGCTGATCGAGCTGGCGCTCGGGGCCTGACGCCCACCTGCATCCGGTTTCACCGAGCCTCGTCGACTCCGGTGCGCCGGCGAGGCTCGGCCAGTTCTCATCCGGATCTCACGCACCTCTCATCTCGGGCGGCTAGCGTCGGAACATGCACGCGTCCGCAGCTGCTGCCGTGCGACCGACGAGGGCTCCCGTACCGGCGCCGGTCGCGGGCTTCCGCCCGGACATCCAAGGCCTCCGCGCCGTCGCCGTCGGCGTCGTCCTGCTCTATCACGCGAACTTCCCGTTCATGCCCGGCGGCTTCGTCGGCGTCGACGTCTTCTTCGTCATCTCCGGCTACCTCATCACCGGACTCCTCCTTCGCGAGGCACTGCGCACCGGGCGAGTGCGCCTCATGGACTTCTACGCGCGCAGGATCCGCCGGATCCTGCCGGCGGCGACCGTGGTACTGGTCGCCACGCTGCTCCTGACCGTGCTCATCCTGCCGCGGATACGCTGGCAGCAGATCGGCATCGAAGCCGGCGGTGCCGCGCTCTACATCGTCAACTGGATCTTCGCGGGCACGACCGACTATTTGAACGCGGACCTCGCGGCGAGCCCCATCCGGCACTTCTGGACGCTCTCCGTAGAGGAGCAGTTCTACATCGTCTGGCCGCTGCTGCTCGTCGCACTGCTCGCTCTGCTCCGCCGACGAGGCGGACGTCACGCCCCGGCGTCGGCGGTCTCACGGTCGCAGCTCTCGGTCGCTGCAGGAGCCGGCGCCCTGCTGATCCTCGTCCCCTCGCTGCTCTGGTCGATCCGCTACACGGCCGACGCGCCGGCACCCGCCTACTTCGTGACGACGACGCGGCTCTGGGAACTGGCGATCGGGGCGGCACTGGCCGTATTCGCGCACTTCGTGGAACGGATCCCGGACTGGTTCGGCCGCCTGCTGGGCTGGGCGGGACTCGCGGGCATCGTCGCCGCCTCGCTCTGGTACGACTCGACGGCACCGGCGTTCCCCGGCGCTGCCGCGCTGCTGCCGACGCTCTCCACCGCGGCGGTGATCGCGGGCGGCATGGGCGGTCGAGCCGGGCGAGGCGTCGGCCGGCTGCTCAGCCTCGGCCCCATGCGCTGGATCGGGGACATCTCGTACTCGCTCTACCTCTGGCACTGGCCACTGGTCGTCTTCGGCACCTACCTGCTCGGCGGCGAGCTGCGAGCCCGATGGGGGCTGGCGATCGTGCTGCTCTCCGTGCTTCCGGCCTGGCTGAGCTATCGCTACATCGAGATCCCCTTTCGGGACTGGAACCGGGTGAAACGCTCGGTGGCGGCCTCGCTGCGGGCCGGCGGCCTGCTCGTGGCCGCGACGGTGGCCGCGGCGGCGACGGTCGGGGTAGCGCCGAAGGCGACGGCCCCCGTCGTCGAGCTGGGGGATCGTAAGCTCGGTGCGGAGGCGCTGACCGACGACTTCTCCGACGACTCGATAGCGAGCTTCTCCGACGCGGGCCGACCGGTGGACGTGGTCGCGGATGGCTTCCTCCCCGCCGCGATCGACGCTCGAGAGGACTACTCGGTCGTCTACCGGAACGGCTGCAGCCTGCGTCACGAGCACACCGAGCCGAACGGCTGCGTGTTCGGAGACGAGGAGAGCGACGACACCGTCATGCTCGTCGGGGACTCCCACACGATCAACTGGATCCCCACCATGATCGAACTCGCCGAGGAGCACGATTGGCGGCTCGTGACCCATACCAAGGCGGCCTGCTCGTTCGCCGACGTCCCCCAGGCGCGCGACGGGGTGGCCTACGAGGAATGCGACAGCTGGAACCGGGCGCTCATCGACGAGATCGACACGCTCGATCCCGACCTGATCATCACCGCCGGCGCGACCACCCGTGCCGTGATGGACAGCGGGGAGGTGGCGCAGGACGAGCATCGGGTCAGGCTGCTCGCCGAAGGCCTGGGCGAGCGCTGGGAGCAGATGGACGAGGCGGGCATCCCGGTCCTCGTGATCAAGGACACCCCGATGATGGCTTCGGACGCACCCGAGTGCGCGTCGGCCTACCCGGACCGTCTGACGGTCTGCGCCACGCCGCGGGGCGAGGCGCTCGACGAACGCGTGTTCCCGGAGCTCGAGGCGGCGGCCGACGCCGATGTCGAGCTGATCGACATGAACAACTGGGTGTGTCCGGACCCGCACTCCTGCGCGGTGGTCATCGGCAACGTGTTCGTCTGGCGGGATTCGCATCACCTGACCGCCACCTACGCCGAGACCCTCGCCGAGCCGCTCGAGGCGAAGCTCCGGGGCACCGAGGCGGGAGCCGAGATCCTCTTCGATGGCCGCCGAGAGATCAGTCGAGGTCGAGCGTGTCGATGAGGCTGGTGCAGGCGCGCTCCTGCGGCAGCACCTTCGCGATGGAGCCCAGGCTCGCCACCGCGTCCGTGCCGCTGGCGCGCTCCGCATCCACGTACACCGCCAGGCCGGGCGTGCGGCCGTAGGCCTCGAAGCGGTACAGGGGCGCCTGCGAACGGTCGATGATCCAGTCGACGTCGTTGACGCTCACGCAGTCGTCCGTCGTCGGGCCGCTCGGCGTCTCGCCGCAGATCAGCTGGACGCCGACGGGATCGCCCCAGGCGCCGGTCGACTGCGCGTTCGTCGTGCGCTTCTCGAGCCCCGCGAGCGTCTGCGGCAGACGCACGATCACGTCGGCGCAGGCCGGATCGTTCGCGTTCTCGGCCGGGGTCATCGGCACCTCGCCCGCGCATCCGGCGAGGCCGAGCACGAGGGCCGGGGCGGCGAGCAGGGAGGAGAGCACGGAGGCGATCGGAGCGGGGCGCGGCATACCTCGATGCTACCGGGGCCGCCGCCCGATACCTTGGGAGGATGCGGAGCGAAGAGACGGTCGGAGCACTGGGCGAGTCGGAGGTGCTGCGCCGGATCCTGGCGCGGCTGCGCCCGGCCGAGGCGACCCGTCTCGGGCCCGGAGACGACTGCGCCGTGCTCGCCTTCGCGGGTGAGGCGGTCGTCACGAGCGACATGATGATCGAAGGCCCCGACTTCCGGCTCGCCTGGCACAGCGGATTCGAGCTGGGGTGGAAGCTCGCGGCGACGAATCTCTCGGACGTGGCGGCGATGGGGGCGCGGCCCACCGCGCTGACGGCGGCCGTCGCCTGCCCGGCCGATACTCCCGTCTCGCTGCTCGAGGTGATCGCAGAGGGGCTCGACGCGGCCTGCAGTGAAATCCCGGAGCTCAACTCCGGGCCTGCAGTGGGTACGGGCAGGCTAGAGTGCGGTAGGGGAGAT
>NZ_JBHSRW010000043.1:0-15151 GCF_042659205.1 Leucobacter soli | reverse complement strand
ACCTGGCGGGACTGGGTGGCGGGCGCGCGGCTGCGCACGCTGCCGCTCGCGATCGCCCCGATCGCAGTCGGCGCCGGCATCGCGAAGCTCGCCCAGGGCTTCTCGTGGAGCCTGACGCTGCTGGCCCTCGCGGTCGCGCTGCTGCTCCAGATCGGCGTGAACTACGCGAACGACTACAGCGACGGCGTGCGCGGCACCGACGACTTCCGCGTCGGCCCGGCCAGGCTCACCGGCAGCGGTCTCGTGAACCCGAAGAAGGTGCTCGCGACCGCGCTCGTCTGCTTCGCGCTCGCCGCCGCCTGCGGTCTGGTCGCCGTGATCCTCAGCGGTCGCTGGTGGTTCCTCGCGATCGGCGCCGTCGCGATCGCCGCCGCCTGGTTCTACACCGGCGGCAAGCGCCCCTACGGCTACGCCGGCCTCGGCGAGGTCGCGGTCTTCGTCTTCTTCGGCATCGTCGCGACCGTCGGCACGGTCTGGCTGCAGACCGACCTCGAGCTGCAGGAACCGTGGATCGCGGGCGCCGGCGTCGGCTTCTTCGCCGTGGCCGTGCTGATCCTGAACAACACCCGCGACATCGAGACGGACCGACTCGCGGGCAAGCGCACCCTCTCGGTGCGGATCGGCGACCGCGCTTCGCGGATCCTCTACGTCGTCTGCGTGCTGCTGCCGTTCGTCGTGCCGGGCCTCTACTTCATGGTCTACCCCGGCATGCTGCTCGTCTGGTTCGCGCTGCTCGCGACGATCCCGGCCGTCGTCATCACGCTCTGGGCGAAGACGGCGCGCGAGCTGATCCTCGCCCTCGCGCTGACGAGCCTCGCGGCCCTCGCCTACGGGGTGCTCCTCGGCATCGCGTTCGCCTTCTGAGGCCGCGCCCCCGTCCCGCTGGGCGGGCGGCGCCCTGTTCGCTGCTCCGCCCGCGGGCTAGGCTGAGCGGCGTCACTCGAAGGGATCATGACGACTTCTCAGCTCTCACTTCCGCGCGCTCTCGCCCGGCTCCTGCCGTTCGTGCGCCCTGCCCTGCCGCGCCTGATCGGCGGCATCGTCGTCGGGCTCGGCGCCGCCATCGCGAGCCTGCTGATCCCGCTGGTGCTGCAGTGGGTCGTCGACGGCCCGCTCGCCTCGGGCGACCGGGGGCTCATCGTCTGGGCGACCCTGGGCGTGCTGGGTCTCGGCATCGTGGAGGCGATGCTGATCTTCTTCCGCCGCGTCTTGGTGCTCGCTCCGGCGACGGAGGTCGAGTTCGCCGTGCGGCAGCGCTTCTACGAGCGGCTGCAGCGGCTGCCGGTGGCGTTCCACGACCGCTGGGAGTCGGGTCAGCTGCTCAGCCGGATGATGCAGGACATCAGCCTGATCCGGCGGTGGCTCGGCTTCGGCGCGATCCTCCTGCTCATCAACCTGCTCACGATCCTCGTCGGCGCCGTGCTGCTCTTCCGCTGGCACTGGGCGCTCGGGGCGGTGTTCCTGATCTGCTCGCTGCCGATCTGGATATTCGCGTTCCGCTTCGAGCGCCGGTACGGCGCGCTCTCCCGCAAGAGCCAGGATCAGAGCGGAGACCTCGCGACCTCGGTCGAGGAGAGCGTGCACGGGATCCGCGTGCTGAAGGCGTTCGGGCGCGGCGCCTACGCGCTCGGCCGCTTCCGGCGCCAGGCCGAGTCGTTGCGCGAGACCGAGCTGCGCAAGGCCCACGAGGTCGGCCTGCTGTGGTTCTGGTACGACCTGGTGCCGGCGCTGGCGCTGGCGCTCTGCCTGCTGACGGGTGTCGTGCTCGTCGGCCGCGACACCCTCACGGTAGGCGAGCTGTTCGCCTTCTTCGCGATGGCCGCGGCGCTGCAGTGGCCCATGGCCTCGCTCGGGTTCCTGTTCTCGTTCCTGATCGACGCCCGCACCGCGACCGATCGCGTCTTCGAGGTCTTCGACGCCGAGATCACGGTGCAGGATCCCGCCTCGCCGGTGTCGATCGCGGCGGGCCCGGGCCCGGCGGGGGCTCTCGTCTTCCGCGACGTGCACTTCCGCTATCCGGACGCGCGCACGGAGGAGCGCGATCTGATCGACGGCGTGAAGCTCGCCCTGCGGCCGGGGGAGACGATGGCGCTCGTCGGAGCGACGGGGAGCGGCAAGACGACGATCACGGCTCTGCCGACGCGGCTCTACGACGTGACGGGAGGAGCGGTGGAGCTCGACGGCGTCGACGTGCGAGATCTGCGACTCGAGGAGCTTCGGCGACGGATCGGCATCGCCTTCGAGGATCCGATCCTCTTCTCGGCCAGCGTGCGCGAGAACGTGCTGCTGGGGCGCGAGGATCTCGACCCGCGCGGTGCGGAGGCGGACGAGGTGGTGCTCGCGGCGCTCGAGGCGGCGCAGGCCGGGTTCGTCCACGAACTGCCCGACGGGCTCGACACCGAGGTCGGCGAGGAGGGGCTGAGCCTCTCGGGCGGGCAGCGGCAGCGGATCGCCCTGGCCCGCGTGATCGCAGCCGCCCCCGACGTGCTCGTCCTGGACGACCCGCTCTCCGCGCTCGACGTCGAGACCGAGGCCCGGGTCGAGGCGGGGCTGCGCCGCTCCCTCGCGCAGACGACGGTGCTGATCGTCGCGCATCGGCCCTCGACCGTGTCGATGGCCGATCGCGTCGCCGTGATGCGCGACGGGCGAGTGATCGAGGTCGGCGCGCACAGCGAACTGCTGCGGACGAGCGAGCACTACCGGTTCCTCATCTCGACGCTCGAGAGCGAGCAGGTCGCCCGCGCCGGCGGCACGGGCGACCTGTCCGAAGAGGACGGGGCCGGATCATGAGCACAGAGTTCGATCCGGCCGAGCGGGATCCGGCCGGGCAGGATCCGGTCTCGGGTGATCCGACTGCCGACGATTCCGCCGTCGGTCGCGATCCGGTTGCGAGCGATGCCGTCGCGAGCGTTCGCGGCACGCGGGGAGAGGATCGTGACACCTACAGCCGGGCCGAGAGCCGCGCGATCCGGAGCCGCTCGCTGCGACTGCTCTGGTCGATCCTGCGCCCGTCGCGCCGGCTGATCCTGCTCACCGCGCTCGTCGTCGTGGTGTCGGCGGCGCTCCGCGCGGTCGGGCCGATGCTGATCGCCGTCGGCATCGACGAGGCACTGCCGCTCGCGATCGACGACGGGGACTGGTGGGCGACCGCCGGCGTCGTGCTTGCCTACCTGCTCGCCGGCGGGGCGGGCGCTGCGCTCGTCGGCTGGTACATCGTGCTCATCGCCCGGCTGACGCAGGCGGTGATGATCGAGCTGCGCACGCGCATATTCCGGCATACGCAGCGCCTGAGCCTCGAGTTCCATGAGGGATACACGTCGGGGCGCATCATCTCGCGCCAGACGAGCGACCTCGAATCGATCCAGGAGCTGCTGGACGGGAGCCTCAACGAGCTCGTCGACGCGGTGCTGATCGGATCCTTCACCGTCATCGCCCTCTTCATCATCGATTGGCGCAGCGGGCTCGTGCTCGTCGGGATGGGACTGCCGCTCGCCCTGCTGATGCGGTGGTTCGTGCGGGCCTCGCAACGCGGCTTCCGGGCGACCCGCGTGGTGAGCGCGCGGCTCATCGTGCAGTTCGTCGAGACGATGACCGGGATCCGCGCGGTGCAGGCGTTCCGGCGCGAGGCGCGCAACGATCGCGTCTTCGCGCGGGTCTCCGACGACTACCGCGTCGCGAACCTCCGAGTGATCAAGCTCTACGGCGTGCTCGATCCCGGCCTGGTGCTGCTCGCGAACCTGACGATCGCGCTCGTGCTGCTGTGGGGCGCCCTGCGCGTGAGCGACGGAGCGCTCGCGATCGGCGTGCTGCTGGCCGCCGTGCTCTACGTCCGCAACTTCTTCGGCCCGCTCGACGACGTGGCGATGTTCCTGAACTCCTACCAGTCCGCCGCGGCCGCCCTCGAGAAGGTCTCGGGCGTGCTCGAGGAGGCGCCGACGGTCACCGACCCGCTGCGGCCGGTGCCGTTGGACCGCGCCCGGGGGGAGCTGCGCTTCGACGGCGTGGACTTCGGCTACGCGGGGCCGGGAGGCGGTCTGGTGCTCTCCGGCTGCGAACTCTTCGTCCCGGCCGGGCAGACCGTCGCGCTGGTCGGCACGACGGGCGCGGGGAAGTCGACGCTCGCGAAGCTGATCGCCCGGTTCTACGACCCGCTCGCGGGGAGCGTCTCGCTCGACGGCATCGACCTGCGCCACCTCGACCCGGGGGACCTCCGGCGCGCCATCGTTATGGTGACGCAGGAGGCCTACCTCTTCAGCGGCACGGTGGCCGACAACATCGCGCTCGGCCGGCCCGGGGCGAGCTCCGAGGAGATCCGTGCGGCCGCGCGCGCGGTCGGCGCCGACGCATTCATCACGGCTCTGCCCGACGGCTACGACACCGATGTGCACAAGCGCGGCGGCCGCATCTCCGCCGGTCAGCGGCAGCTGATCTCATTCGCGCGGGCATTCCTCGCCGACCCGGTCGTGCTGATCCTCGACGAGGCGACGGCCTCGCTCGACCTGCCCGGCGAGCGCCTGGTGCAGGAGGCGCTGCAACGTCTGCTCGCCGACCGGACGGCGGTCATCATCGCGCACCGGCTGTCGACCGTCGCGATCGCGGACCGGGTGCTCGTGATGGAACGGGGCAGGATCGTCGAGGACGACGAGCCCGCTGCGCTGATCGCCGGGGGCGGTCGGTTCGCCGCGCTGCACCGGGCCTGGCTGGATTCGCTCGCCTGAACGGGACGCTCCGAGCCGAGCCCGGAGCGTCCGAGCCCTTTGCCCTAGCCTAGGCCTCCGGGTTGCGGCGCGCGGGATCCTCAGTGCCGTCGGCAGTGATCCCGGCCGCGGCGCCGGTCTCGGCTCCGCTTTCGGTTCCTCTGTCGCGCCCGCTGCCGGGCCCGCTGCCGGTATCGGCGTCGGGGATCGCCCCGGTCGCGGGTTCGGGTGCGGCGTGCGCCGCATCCAGCGCCTCGTCCTCGACGATGTCGTCGGCGGTGCGGTTGCGCAGACGCCAGTCGTAGATGCTCTCCGCCGCGGCCTCGCGCGGGCGGGAGAGCAGGATCACCGAGAGCGACACCGAGATCAGCGCCGCTGCGGCGCTGGAGATCAGGATGGTCGGCCACTGGCCGATGCCCCCGAGCGGGAGCAGGATCATGAGCGCGGCGAACGGCACCGCGAAGAACGCGAGTCGCAGCAGCGTGTAGACGATCCAGGCGGTGCGGTGATTCACGACGCCGAGTCTAATCGACCGCGCCTGAGCGGAATCCGAGGGCCGGGCGGGGTCCCGCGCCTCAGTAGATCTCCGCGTGGGGCATGTCCATCATGGTCGCGGCGGCCGCTTCGATATGGGCGATGCAGCGCTCCCGCGCCAGGTCGCCGTCGCCCTGCTCGAGCGCCTCGACGATGCCCTCGATCTCCCGCAGCGAGCGCGCCGGGCGTCCCGGCATGGTGAGCGAGGTCGCCTGCACGAGCTTGATCCTTCGGCTCAGGCCCTGGAGCAGCCGCTTCACCTCGTGGTTATCCGCACCCTCGTAGAGGACCTCGTAGAAGAGCTCCTTCTGGTCGAGCATCTGCAGGGGGTCGTCCTGGTAACGCGCCATCTCCTGCACCGCGGCGCGGAGCCGGATCCGCTGCTCCTCGGTGGAGTGCTTCGCGAAGAGCTGGCAGGTGAGGCCTTCGAGCTGGGCGCGCACCGCGTAGATCTCGCGGACCTCGCGACTCGAGAGCCGCTTCACGACCGCGCCCCGGCCGGGGTCGACCTCGACGAGGCCCTCGGTCTCGAGCTGTCGCAGAGCCTCGCGCACGGTCGTGCGGCTCGCGGTGGTCGCCTCGCAGATCTCGCGTTCGATGAGAGGGGTGCCGGCCTTCAGACGGAGGCTGGTGATCCCGTCGCGGAGGTACTCCGCGACCTGCTCCCGGACCAGCGCGGGAGCACGGGTGATCGGTCGTCCGGGGAGGGACGACGGTTGTCTGCTCATAGATGCCACCCTAGCCGAATCGCGGGGCGCAGCCGTGCAGAACGGCGCGGTCCGGCAGTCGACGGCCTCGCCGGTGTCGTCGAACTCGGTGTCGAATTCGGCGTCGAAGTCGGTCTCGAAACGGGATCGAGGTCGCCCCTTGCGCCGATATGCAAGCTGTTGTACGTTGTATGACAGCAGTCGAAGAGCAGGGTCTTCGACCGGCAGCGGCCCCGCCGGTCACGGCGGAACCAGATTTCAAAGGAGAGCTCCGGGTGACCACTTCCATCGATCCGACCACGTTCCGCCAGGTCCTGGGCTCCTTCCTCACCGGCGTCACGATCGTCACGACCGTCGGAAGCGATGGCGAGTACCGCGGCATCACCGCCAACTCCTTCACCTCGGTGTCCCTCGATCCGCCGCTCGTGCTCTTCTGCATCGGCAAGCAGTCCTCGAGCTGCGAGGCCTTCACCGAGGCCGAGGGCTTCAACATCCATATCCTCAGCGCCGAGCAGCAGGGACTCGCCCGCCAGTTCGTGCGCGGCACCTCCGAGGAGAAGTTCGCGAATGTGCCGATCACGACCACGGAGACCGGTGCACCTCTGCTCTCCGGCGTCGGCGCGTGGCTCGCCTGCCGTCGGCACCAGGTCGTCGATGCCGGTGATCATTACATCCTCATCGGTGAGGTGTACGCGTGCGAGGCGCAGGACTACCGGCCCCTCGGCTTCTTCCAGAGCCAGTTCCAGACCTTCAGCATGGGCGACGAGATCGCCCAGTACAGCGCACGCCCGAGCGGATCGGTCACGGTCGCGTGGATCCTCGCCGCCGACGACGGGCGGGTCGTACTGCGCCGCAACGAACAGGACGAGCTCGAGATCCCGAAGAACCGCACGGGCTCCACGCGCCTCGGAGACGAATACCTCGCGGGCATGGCCGGCGGCCTCGTCGGCGCCGAAGCCGGCATCGACTTCCTCTTCTCGCTCTACGAGGCGGAGGACGAGCGTCTGGTGCTCATCTACCGCGGCGTGCTCGAAGGCCCGGTCGGCGGCCTCGCCGAGGGCATGGAGCTCGTCGATCTCGAGCAGCTGGGATCGCTCTCGATCGCCGAGACGGTCGAGCAATCGATCCTCCGCCGCTACCAGCGCGAGCGCATCGAGGCGCGCTTCGGCGTCTACTCGGGCTCGCAGGCCGAGGGGACGCTGATGCGGGTGGAGCAGGCCGACTGACGGCCGACCGAGACGACGGACGACGACAGAGACAACGAATCGAAGGTGGATTAGGTGAAGTTTGCAATTGCTACCGACCTCGCGCGGCTGACGCCCGGCGAGACGATCGAGGAGAACCTCGCGAACCTCGTGGAGGTCTTCCAGACCGCCGAGGAGTGCGGCTTCGAGATGGGGTTCGTCGGCGAGCACCACGGGCACGAGTACACCATCGGACCGAACCCGTTCTCGTTGCTGACGTACGTCGCCGATCGGACCTCCACGATCCGGCTGGGGCCGGCCGTCGTATGCGCCCCCTACTGGCATCCCGTCAAGCTCGCGGGTGAGGCCACCCTGTTCGACCACATGTCGGGTGGACGCCTCGAACTCGGCATCGGCCGCGGGGCATTCCCCTACGAGTTCAGCCGGATGGCCGATGGCATCGAACCCGACGCGGCCCGCGAGGCACTTGCGGAGATGCTCCCCGCGCTGCGCGGCCTCTGGGAGGGCAACCACGCGCATCACGGCAAGAACTGGCGCTTCGACCAGACGACCTCCTGCCCGCGCCCGCTCACTCCCGAGGGTCCGCCGATCTGGGTCGCGGCGCGCAATCCCGAGTCGTTCCGCCTCGCGGTCGAGAACCGCGCCCACGTCATGGTCAACCAGCTCGGTCTTGGCTACGAAGAGCTCGTCTCGCTCAACGAGCGCCGCATCGCGGCGACGAAGGAGGTCGACAACGGCTTCGAGCCGCAGATGATGACGCTCCGCAGCACCCACGTCGGTGCGAACGAGGAGGAGGTGCTGATGGCGGCGGAGACCTACATCGAGCACCGCGGCCACTTCGACAATCTCTTCGACACCGGCGGCGAGGTCGTCGACGGCTGGGTCGCCTTCCGGGACCCCCGCCAGTACGGCGAGCCCGCGTGGTCGGATCCGAACATCATCCGGAACAACCAGATGTACGACACCGCGGAGAACATGATCCCGCGCCTCCGCGATTTCGAGGCCGCCGGCACCGACGTGTACCTCTACCTCGTCCCCCCGCGGATCTCGCACGAGGAGCACCTCGAGTCCATCCGTCGCTTCGCCCGCGACGTCATGCCCGCATTCACGGAGGAGAGCAAGTGATCATCCCCAAGCGCAAGACCGACCTCAACGTCCACGTCCGCAACCTCTTCGCCGACGGGCGCCCGATCGTCCTCGTCCACGGCGTGAGCGCCTCGGCGGACTACTGGGGCAAGGTCATCGAGCTGCTGCCCCGTGATCGCCCCGTGATCAGCTACGACCTGCGCGGGCACGGCACCTCGGGCAAGCTGACCCCGCCGTGGACCGTCGACGACTTCGCGAAGGATCACGTCGAGTTGCTCGACGCGCTCGGCCTCGACGACGTCGACCTGGTGGGCTGCTCGCTCGGAGGCATCATCTCGCAGGCGATCACTCTGAACTACCCGGAGCGGGTGCACCGCCTCGTCCTGGTGAGCTCGGTGGCCGGGCGAACGCCCGAGGAGAGCGAGCGCTCGCTCGCACGCCTGCACCGCATCGAGAACAATACGATCGAGGAGATCGCGGAGGAGAGCGTCGTCCGCTGGCACACGCCCGAGTACATCGAGGAGCACCCCGAGGTCCGCGAGAAGGTGCTGGCGCAGCTGCGGCATCTCGACCGCGAGAGCTACGCCGCCTCCTACCGGGTGCTCGCGACCACCGACCACGTCGACCGCCTGGGCGAGATCGCCGTGCCGACCGTGGCCATCACGGGCGAAGGCGACGTGGGGTCCACCGCGCGCATGTCCGAGCTCATCGCGGAACGCGTGCAGAACGGCCGCGCCGTCATCGTCGAGGGAGCGAAGCACAGCCTGCTCAGCGAAACGCCTGAAGTGGTCGCCCGTGTCATCACCGAGCACTTCGCGACAGGCGGCGAGCAATGAGGCCTCAGGAGCTGAGCGCTGACGGCCTGGCGGTGCGCCGCCAGGTCCTCGGCGACGCCTACGTCGACGGCGCCACCGGACCCGACGATCTCATCTCGACGGGCTTCCAGCCGCTCGTCACCAACTACTGCTGGGACGAGATCTGGACCGACGAGACCCTCTCGCTCCGCGAGCGCAGCATCATCGTGCTCGCGATCACCGGTGCGCTGGGCCGCATGGAGGAGTTCCGGATCCATACGCAGGGCGCGATCAACAACGGGCTGGACGAGGCGGAACTCCTCGCACTGGTCAAGCAGATCGCCGTGTACGCCGGAATCCCGGCCGGCGTCAGCGGGCACAAGGTCATGCGCGAGGTGGTCGCCCAGCACCGCGAGCGCACCGCCGCGGACGCCTCGGATACGGATACGGTGGCTGCGGGTCCCGCGGTTGCGGACGCCGTGTCCGCGGAGGCCGTGCGCGAGTCCGCGAACGCGCGCTAGACCCACTCCGACGAACAGACAGCAGACACCCGAGAAGGGAGCGGAAGATGCCGATTCTTCCCGCAGCACCCGAGCAGGCCCCCGCGATGCCGCAGCGGCAGTGGGGCCTCATCATCGACGGCGAGGCCCGCCACGGCGGTCCGCTCCGCCAGGTCATCGACCCCGGCACCGAGCGACCGATCGCCGAGGTCGCGGTCGCCGGCGAGTCGGATCTCGAGGATGCCGTCCGCTCGGCCCGAGCCACGTTCGATGCAGGCGTCTGGCACGAGCTGCCGGCCGACGACCGCGCTCGAGTGCTGTGGCGCATGGCCGACCTCATCGACGAGCGGGCCGAGGAGATCGCCGTCGTCGAGGCCTACAACCTCGGCGCGCCGTACCACGAGATCCGCAGCAATCGGATCCCCGAGGCCGCGCGCGTGTTCCGCTACTACGCCGGCTGGGCCGACAAGGTCGCGGGCGTCGCGATCGATCTGCGCCGTCCCAACGCGCACCTGCATGCGTACACGCAGCGCAAGCCGGTGGGAGTCGTCGGGCTGATCACCTCGTGGAACTCCCCCTTCGGGATGGCCGCGTGGAAGGTCGCCGCCGCGCTCGCCGCCGGCTGCAGCTGCGTGCTCAAGCCCTCCGAGGTGACGCCGCTGACGGCCATCATGATGGCCGAGATCGCGCTCGAGGCCGGCCTCCCGGCAGGCGTGCTGAACGTCGTCATCGGCGAGGGCCCGGAGATCGGCCGCGGGCTCGTGGAGCACCACGACGTCGACAAGGTCTCCTTCACCGGCTCGACCGCGACCGGCCGCGCCATCGCGCTGGGAGCGCTGGGCAACCTGAAGAAGGTCACCCTCGAGCTCGGCGGGAAGTCGCCGGTCATCGTGTTCCCCGACGCCGATGTCGACGAGGCGGCGAAGGGGGCGGCCGGCGCCATCTTCTCGAACGCCGGGCAGGTCTGCACCGCCGGGTCCCGCCTGCTCATCGCCGACGAGATCTACGACAGCGTGATCGAACGCCTGATCGGCCACGCCGGCGCCCTGAACGTGGGGTACACGTTCGACGAGCGCTCCCAGATGGGACCGGTCGCCTCCGAGCGCCAGTTCGAGACCGTCACCTCGTTCATCGACTCGGCCGTCGACCAGGGCGCCAGCATCGCGACCGAGCGCTTGAGTGCCGAGCGCGGCTACTTCGTGTCGCCCACCGTCATCACGGACGTGACGCCCGGCATGTCGGTGGTACGGGAAGAGATCTTCGGCCCCGTCGTCGCGGCGATGCGCTTCAGCGGCGACGAGACGGAGGCCGTGCGACTGGCCCACGACTCCCGCTACGGCCTGGCCGCATCGGTCTGGACCACCGACGTGAAGCGCGCGCATCGCGTGGCGAACCGGCTCCGCGTCGGCCGCATCGGCATCAACGTGCATGCCGGCCCCGATGTCACCATGCCGACCGGCGGGTACAAGGAGTCCGGCTGGGGTCGCGAACTCGGACCGAACGGCATCGACGAGTACCTCGAGACGACTTCGGTCTTCACGAAGCTCTCGTAGCCCGGACGCCGCCCCGCCGCAGCCGGCCATTCCCAATTCCCGACCGCTCCCGATCGACCCTGGAGGTGACGCGCAGATGACCGATACCGATCGCCCCGACGGCTGGCTCATGGTCGTCGACATGCAGTTCGCGTTCAGCCGCCCGGAGAGCCGCTGGGGCATGGAGTCGTACGACGCCGTGCGCGCGGCCGTCCGCGAGCTCGTCCCGCTGTTCGGCGAGCGGGTCGTCTACACCCGCTTCGTCCCACCGACCGAGGGGACCGGCAGCTGGGCGCCGTACTACGAGAAGTGGAGCGAGTTCACCCGCGCCGAGGCTCCCCTCCCCGACGGCAGCGGCGACGGCATCTGGGACATCGACCTCGGCGAGGTCGGGGCGGAGCACGTGCTCGATGCCACGACCTTCTCGAAATGGGTGCCCGCGGAACTGCCCGCCGGACTCCGGGAGAGCGGCACCCTGTACCTCGCCGGCGTGGCCTACGAGTGCTGCGTCCTCGCCACCGCACTCGCGGCGATCGACGACGGCATGGAGGTCCACGTGATCGGTGACGCCGTGGGTGCGGCCGACGACGCCATGCATCGCGCGACGACCGCGATCCTCCGCGGGCGGGAGCCGCAGCTGACGATCACCGACACCTCCCGACTCCGAGCCTGACCCCGTACCACGACCACGATCCGACCGACCACGACTCACACGATGAAGTGAATGGAGAAAGAAAATGAAGAACCGAATCAGCTTGAACACGCGCCTCACGCGCGCCCTGGCGGCCGGTGCCGCCGTGATGCTGCTCGCCACGGCCTGCGCCGGGTCGAACGGCGGCTCGACCGGCGGCGACGCCGGCACGGATGAGCCGACCACCGGCGGCACCCATGCCGTGAACGAGGATGCGCGCGCTCTGCTCCCCGCGAGCGTCCGCGACAGCGGCACGCTCAAGGTGGCGACGTCGCTGACCTGGGCCCCGTTCGACTACAAGGATGAGAACGGCGAGGCCACCGGCATCGAGATCGGCCTGATGGAGGCCGTCGGCGAGGTGCTCGGCGTGAAGATCGAGGTCACCGACATCGACTGGCAGTCGCTGGTGCCCAGCGTCGCCAACGGCCGCTTCGACGTGTCCATGAACCAGCTCGAGGACACCGAGGACCGTCGCAAGCAGGCGCAGTTCGTCCACTACTACAAGGATTCGATCGCGGTGCTGACGAAGGCCGGTGTCGACATCGATCCCGAGAATCTCTGCGGACACCAGATCGCGGTGACCCAGGGCAGCAGCCAGCAGGGCACCGTCGAGCGCATCAGTCAGGAGTGTGTCGACGCCGGCAAGGAGGCGATCAAGGTGGAGGTCTTCGCGGAGAGCGCCGCGACGATCCTCGCCGTGCAGAACAACCGCGCCGAGTCCATGCTGATGGGCAAGGCGAGCGGCGTCTACCTGCAGCAGACCGATGCCTCCGACCTGCAGGTGTCCGAGGGCTACGTGCCCGGCACCGAGGCGCTCACCGGCCTCGTCGTCGAGAAGAGCAATGACGAGCTCGCCGCTGCGCTTCAGGCTGCGCTGCAGACGCTGCTCGAGGACGGCTGGTACCAGGAGTACCTGGGCACCTACGGCGTCGAGAGCGGTGCGCTCGAAGAGATCACCATCGGCAAGGGTTGAGCCGTTCAACCAGCACTCCATGAGGTAAGACGATGAGTTCCAGACAACAGATACTGAGATTCGAGCCCGGCACGAGCCACGTCGACACCAGACGCGTGCCGCGGCTGAACGTCGCTACTGCGATCGGCGCTCTCGTCGTCGTGTTCGGGGCGGTGTGGCTGGCCTTCCAGCTGGTCACCAACCCCGGATTCGAGTGGGATGTGGTCGGGGAGTACATGCTCAACCCCCACATCCTCAACGGTGCGTGGATCACGATCCTGCTGACCGCGCTGACCATGGTGTTCGGCACCATCCTCGGCATCATCCTCGCGGTGATGCGGCTCTCGGGGAACGCCGTGCTCGTCGTCACGTCCAGCGCGTTCGTGTGGTTCTTCCGGAGCACGCCCGCGCTGGTCCAGCTGATCTTCTGGTACAACCTGGCGAGCCTGTTCCCGATCTTCGGCCTCGGCGTGCCGTTCGGGGGGCCGAAGTTCCTCGAACTGGACACCAACATGCTCATCACCTCGTTCACCGCGGCCCTCCTCGGGCTGGGCCTGAACGAGGCGGCGTACATGGCCGAGATCGTCCGCGGCGGCATCCTGAGCGTCGACCCCGGCCAGAAGGAGGCCGCGATGGCACTCGGGATGAAGCCGCGGCGCACCCTGCTGCGGATCATCCTGCCGCAGGCCATGCGCGCGATCATCCCGCCGACCGGCAACCAGGTCATCGGCATGCTGAAGTACACCTCGCTCGCCAGCGTCGTGGCCCTCGGCGAGCTGCTGAGCGCGGCCCAGGACATCTACAACCGCACCTATCAGATCATCCCGCTGCTCATCGTGGCGTCGATCTGGTACCTGATCATGACGACCGTGCTCAGCGCGATCCAATCGAAGATCGAGCAGCACTATTCCCGCGGTGACCGTCAGGTGCAGACCTCGGCCATCACCGAGAGCATCAGGACCGTCGCGACACGCGTGCGCGGTCAGAGGGCCGCGGCGGCCACAAGCCGTCGAGGCCGGGAGGGAGCGCGATGAACGCCGAGACGACGCAGGACGCGATCGTGCCGATGATCTATGTCGACCAGCTCCGCAAATCGTACGGGCAGCTCGAGGTGCTGAAGGGGGTGGACCTGCACGTCGATCCGGGCGAGGTCATCACCATCCTCGGCCCCTCGGGCTCGGGGAAGAGCACGCTCCTCCGCTGCATCAACTACCTAGAGAAGCCGGACGGCGGCGACGTCTACGTCGACGGCGAGATGATCGGCTACGTCAAGAAGGGGCACCACCTGCAGGACGTCTCGCCCGCCGCTCTGGCGAAGCAGCGCGCCAACGTGGGGATGGTGTTCCAGTCCTTCAACCTGTTCCCGCACATGACCGTGCTCGACAACGTGATGATCGGGCCGATCGAGACGCTCGGGAGGAAGAAGCGCGACGTCCGCCCGCTGGCGCTCGACTACCTGCGCCGCGTCGGCCTGGCCGAGAAGGCGGACGCCTACCCGCGTCAGCTCTCCGGCGGGCAGCAGCAGCGCGTGGCGATCGCCCGAGCGCTCGCGATGCAGCCGAAGGCGATCCTGTTCGACGAGCCGACCTCGGCCCTCGACCCCGAGCTGGTCGGCGAGGTCCTGCGCGTGATGCGGGACCTGGCGGACACGGGCATGACGATGGTCGTCGTCACGCACGAGGTGGGCTTCGCCCGTGAGGTCTCGGACCGCGTCTACTTCATGGACGGCGGGCGGGTCGTCGAGACGGGCACGCCCGCGCAGGTCATCGACAACCCTCAGAATCCGCGCACGCAGCAGTTCTTCCAGTCGACATGAGCAGGCGGAGGATCGTCGTGACGGAACGGATGCGGTGATGGCGCGCATCGACTGGATGAAGATCGGCGGCGGGTTGCTCGGCGACATCGCCCGGTTCCCGCGATTCACCGCACCGGGCCCCGCGGGCGGGGCCCGGGCGGTGCTGATCGGCGGATCGCACGCCGACGACGTGCTCGGCCCGGAGGTGCTCCGCGCGGTGTACAAGGAGGCCAAGCAGGGCGGGCTCGGTCTCGAGCTCGTCGGCTGGCCGGTGCTGCCCGGCTCCTACGGGGCCGTGCCCCGCGGCGGCGGCCACGCATCCGGGCTGTCCGCCCGCATCGACGCGGTCGTCGAGAACTCGTACCCGGGCGCGGACGCAGTCATCCATCTCGTCTCCCCAGGGGACGAGATGGAGGCGGCGCCGTACGCGCTCGTGCCGAGCCGCCACCGCTTCCCGGACGACGCGGCCTACGAGCGGAGCGTCGCGCTGGCCGCGGCGCTCGGCACGTCCTACGGGATCGAGGATCGGGATCCGCACGGCCTCGAAGCGGCTGCGGCCCGGACCGGGGTGCCGGTGGTGCGCGTCGTGGCCGGTGTGCGCCGATCCGCAGGCAAGGAGCAACGGGCGGATCTCCGGCAGCGGCTCGGCTGGATGCTG
>NZ_JBHSRW010000042.1:0-15230 GCF_042659205.1 Leucobacter soli | reverse complement strand
ACCGGCGGCACGGGAGCGGGCGGCACGGGAACGGGCGGCGGCGCGGCTGGACCCGCCGTCGCGGACGATCCGCTGCCGACCTATCGAGGAGAGGGGCGCTGCTTCCTATGACCGCGAGATGGCGCAACTGGGCGCGGACGGAGCGCTCGAGCCCGGTGCTCGAGGTCGCACCGCGGAGCGTCGACCAGGTCGTGCTCGCCGTGCGGCGCGCACTCGAGACCGGGCACACGGTCAAGGCGATCGGTGCATCGCACAGCTTCACCGCGATCGGTGCGACGGACGGAGTCCGGCTCGACCTGAGCCGACTGCGCGGGCTGGTCGATGTGGATCTCGACCGGGGGCGGGTCACGCTCTGGGCCGGCACGCACCTCTGGGAACTGCCGGCGATCCTGAACCCGCTCGGGCTGGCGCTCGAGAACATGGGCGATATCGATCGCCAGTCCATCTCCGGCGCGACCAGCACCGGGACGCACGGCACGGGCGTCGGCTTCGGCGGGCTGGCGACCGCCGTGGTGGGAGCGACGCTCGTCACCGGCACGGGCGAGGTGCTGACCGTCGACGAGCATCAGCATGCCGAGCTGCTGCCCGCCGTCGCACTCGGTCTCGGGGCCCTCGGCATCCTCGTCACCATGACGATCCAGTGCGTGCCGCGCTATCTGCTGCACGCGGTGGAAGAGCCGGCCCCGCTCGACGAGGCGCTCGACACCTTCGTCGAGCGCACCGGTGCGGCGGACCACTTCGAGTTCTACTGGTTCCCGCACACCACCGGGACCCGGACCAAGACGAACACGCGCCTGCCGCTCGAGGCCGGGGCGAGGCCGCTCGGCGCCGCGGCGCGCGCGCTCGACGAGGAGCTCGTGAACAACGCGCTGCTCGGCGCCGTGGTCGGTTTCGAGCGCTGGGCACCCGCGACGACTCCGGCGATCAACCGAGCCATCGAATCCGTCTCGAGCCGGCGCGACTACTGCGACGAGTCGCATCGCGTCTACGTCACCCGCCGGCGGGTGCGCTTCCGCGAGATGGAGTACGCCCTGCCGCTCGACGCGGTGCCGGCGGCGCTGCGCGAACTGCGGGAGATGATCGAGCGCCGCCGCTTCCGCGTCTCGTTCCCCGTCGAGGTGCGGGCCGCGGCGGCGGACGGGCTGACCCTCTCCACCGCGCACGCGCGGCGGAGCGGCTACATCGCCGTGCACCGCTACTGGCGGGATCCGGATCAGGAGTACTTCCGGGAGGCCGAGGCGATCCTCGCCGCGCATGCCGGCCGCCCGCACTGGGGCAAACTGCACACGCGCACGGCGGAGCAGCTGCGCGAGGTGTATCCGCGCTTCGACGACTTCCTCGCGGTGCGCGACGTGCTGGATCCGGATCGCGCATTCGCGAACCCCTATCTGAACCGGGTGCTCGGCCGATAGCCGCCGGCCGAGTGCGGCCGGGTGCGGCAGGGCACGCCGGCGCGATGCATCGGCGCGGTGCATTCAGGAGGCTCACCGTCGCCGAAGTTAGGATGCAGTCATGACTGGATCACTCATCTCGATTCTCGTGATCGTCGGCATCGTCGTGGTGCTCGGCATCTACGTGTGGGCCACCTACAACTCGCTGGTGACCTTGCGCGTGCGAGTCGATGAGGCATGGAGCGACATCACCGTGCAGCTCAAGCGGCGAGCCGATCTGATCCCGAGCCTCGTGGAGACGGTGAAGGGCTACGCGGCCCACGAGAAGAGCGTCTTCGAGGCGGTGACCCAGGCGCGGGCCGAGACCATATCCGCCTCGGGGCCCGCCGAGGCCTCGGTGGCCGAGAACCACATGCAGCAGGCGCTGAAGAGCATCTTCGCGGTCGCGGAGGCCTACCCGCAACTGCAGGCGAGCCAGAACTTCCTGCAGCTGCAGAGCGAGCTCGTCGATACCGAGAACAAGGTCCAGGCCGCTCGACGCTTCTACAACGGCGGAGTGCGCGAGCTGAACACGAAGATCCAGATCTTCCCGAACAACCTCTTCGCGAAGATGTTCGGCTTCACGACGCGCGAGTTCTTCGAGGTCGAAGACGTGGCGGCGATCTCGGAGCCGCCCCGCATCCAGTTCTAGGCGGCCGCGCCGTGTACCGCGCGATCCGTCGCAACAAGGTCAACAGCGTCCTCATCATCCTGCTCTTCATCGGCATCATCGGGGCGCTGGGCTGGCTCGCCTCCGCCATCTACGGCTCCTCGGCCATCGTCGTATGGGTGCTGGTCTTCGCCGCCGGATACGCGCTGTTCCAGTACTTCGCCGCCGGCCGGCAGGCGATCTCGATGAGCGGGGCGCAGCGGATCGGACCGACTGATCACCCACGGCTCTACCGCATCGTCGAGAATCTGTCGATCACGACCGGCACGCCGATGCCCGAGGTCTACATCGTGCAGGATCCGGCGCCGAACGCGTTCGCCACGGGGCGCGACCCCGAGCACGCCATGGTCGCCGCGACGACCGGCCTGCTCGACATGATGACTGATGCCGAGCTGGAGGGCGTCATGGCGCACGAGCTCGGGCACGTGCGGAACTACGACATCCGCGTCTCGATGATCGTCTACGGCCTCGTCGTGGCGGTCGGCATGGTCTCGGACCTGCTCGTCCGGATGGCCTTCTTCGGCAGGAACAGCAACAGCAACCCTGTTGTCATGATCTTCGGGCTGGTCGCCATGCTGGTGGCGCCGCTCGTCGCCAGCCTGGTGCAGCTCGCCGTCTCCCGGCAGCGGGAGTACCTGGCCGACGCCACCGGAGCGCTGACCACTCGGCACCCCGAGGCGCTCGCGAGCGCGCTGCACAAGCTGAGCGAGTACGGGCGCCCGCTGCAGAAGCAGCACAGCAGCATGGCGCATCTCTGGATCGCCGACCCGCTGAAGCCGGGTCTCGCGCAGCGCCTCTTCGCGACCCATCCGCCGATCCCGGATCGGATCCGGCGTCTGCTCGATATGGGCGGGAAGTTCTAACCGCCCATTCACCGGTGTCGAGGGCGACACCGGCGGCATCGGCGCGCAACGCGATGCGTTGCTCGAGCGCCTGGCCTGGGCGGGAAGTTCTAACCGCCCATTCACCGGTGTCGAGGGCGGTGCGGTCCGGTGCGCTCCGCAGAAGGGCATAGGGTGGAGGGAGCCCGAAGGAGGTCGCCCGCCCCGTGTCAACGATGTTCAGATCTCTCGGGGTGCGCAACTACCGCATCTGGTTCATCGGAGCTCTGGTCTCGAACGTCGGGGCCTGGATGCAGGCCACGGCGCAGAACTGGGTCGTGCTGACCGAGCTCAGCGACAACGACGCCGTCGCCGTCGGGGTCACGATGGCGCTGCAGTTCGGGCCCCAGCTGCTGCTGGTGCCGCTCAGCGGCGCGGTGGCCGACCGCTTCGACCGCCGACGCGTGCTGTTCGTCACGCAGTCGCTGCTCATGCTGCTCGCACTCGGCCTCGGCCTCATGCTGGTCTTCGGGCACGCCGAGCTGTGGCACCTCTACGCCTTCGCGCTGGGGCTCGGTATCGTCAACGCGTTCGACACGCCGGCGAGGCAGGCCTTCGTGTCCGATCTGGTCTCCGCTGATCAGCTCTCGAACGCGGTCGCGTTGAACTCCGCCTCCTTCAACTCGGCGCGGCTGCTGGGTCCGGCCGTCGCCGGTCTGCTCATCGCGGCGATCGGCTCAGGGTGGGTCTTCGTGATCAATTCGGTCTCGTTCATCGCGATGCTGCTCGCGCTCGCGCTCATCCGGGTCCGGCACCGCGGCGCAGTGGCGGTGAGCGGCGGATCGCAGGCGAGTCAGCTGGTGGCGGGATTCCGCTACGTGCGGCGTCGGCACGATCTCGTCGTCATCATGATCATGGTCTTCGTGATCGGCGCCTTCGGCATGAACTTCCCGATCTACTCGTCGACGATGGCCGTCGAGTTCGGCCGTGGCGCGGGGGAGTACGGCGTGCTCTCGTCGATCCTCGCGATCGGTTCGCTCGCCGGTGCGCTGATGGTCGCGCGTCGGCCGGCCGCACGATTCCGCGCGGTGGTCACCGCAGCGGGCGGCTTCGGCGTGTCGGGCACGATCGCCGCGCTGATGCCCACGTTCTGGACCTTCGCCATCTCGCTCGTGCTGCTCGGGTACTGCACCTCGACGCTGCTCTCGACGGCGAACGGCTTCGTGCAGACGACCAGCGAGCCCGGCATGCGCGGCCGCGTGCTGTCGATCTACTTCGCCATCCTCATGGGCGGCACGCCGGTCGGAGCCCCCGTCGTCGGCGCCGTCGCCGATGCGCTCGGCGCGCGGTGGAGCCTCTGGACCGCGGCGCTCGCCGGAGTCGTCGCCTTCGGCGTGGGGCTGGGCTGGCTGATCGTCGGCCGTCGACTCCGAGTGCATGTGCACCTCGGTGCCGCCGGGCATAGACGGCCGCGCCTCACCGTGACGCACGCCGGCCGCCGGCACGACGACGAGGATCCGGCGGAGCAGCTCGAGACGCTGACCGCGCCCCTGTCAGTGCTGCGCCGGAACCCGGTGATCCTGTCGGAGCCGAGCTCCGCGCCGCAGAGCGGAGCCCTCAGCGAGGGACTCACCGGCCCGATCGGCAGCATCGGGGCGCCCGGCGACGACCCTGAGCGCGAGGAACCGGGGGATCGGCGGGGCATGCCCTAGGCTGGTTCGGTCGAGGCGAGATCGAGGTACGGTCGACGCAGGAGGAGGCGAGCGCCGAACATGGCAGAACCGCAGACGCAGCCGTCTCTCACCGTCCTCGTCCCGATGTACAACGAGGAGGCGGTGCTCGAGCTCTTCTACGAGGAGCTGAACCGGGTCATCGAGACGATCCCGGGGATCGATTTCACCTACCTCTTCGTCGACGACGGCTCGCGCGACGCCTCGCTCAGCATCGTCAAGAACTTCGCGACGAACGATCCGCGGGTGACCTACCTGGCCCTCAGTCGGAATTTCGGCAAGGAGCGCGCGCTGCTCGCCGGCTTCGACCACGTCACGACGGACGCGGTCGTGGTGATCGATGCGGATCTGCAGGATCCGCCGGCGCTGATCGCCGAGATGGTGGACTACTGGCAGCAGGGCTACCAGGACGTCTACGCGCAGCGCCGCAGCCGCAAGGGCGAGACCTGGCTGAAACGGGCCACCTCGAACGCCTACTATCGCGTGCTGCAGTCGGTCACCCGGGTGGAGATCCAAGCGAACACGGGGGACTTCCGCCTGCTCGACCGGGCCTGCCTCGACGCGCTGACGCGCTTCCGCGAGACCGAGCGCAACACGAAGGCGCTCTTCTCCTGGATCGGATTCCGGAAGCAGGCGATCCTCTTCGATCGAGAGCCGCGGGCCGCGGGCCGGAGCAAGTTCAACTATCGTCGGCTCACGAACCTCGCCGTCGACGGCATCACCTCGTTCACGACGACACCGCTGCGGGTGTCGGGCTTCTTCGGCTTCATCGTCTCGCTGGTGGCATTCGTCTATCTGCTCGTGATCGTCCTGCAAGCGCTGCTCTTCGGATCGGACGCCGCAGGCTACCCCTCGCTGATGGCGGTGATCCTCTTCCTCGGTGGCGTGCAGCTGATGTCGCTCGGGGTGATCGGCGAGTACGTGGGCCGGATCTTCAACGAGACGAAGGACCGGCCGAACTACCTGATCGGGGAGAGCAATCTGCCGGGGGGCGTCGACCACGACGGCGGCCCGGGCCGGTCCGGCCGGTGAGCGGCGCTCGGAAGCCGCTGCGCTTCGTCCTGGTCGGGCTCGCCAACACGGCGATCGACTTCGGCCTGCTCTTCGCGCTGCGGGCGCTCGGCGTGCCGCTGGTGCCAGCAAACATGATCTCGACCGCGGTCGCGCTCGCCTTCAGCTTTTTCGCGAACCGCAGTTTCACGTTCCGTGCGGCCGGCAGCGGGAGCGCGGCGCGGCAGGCGGTGGCGTTCCTCGTGGTGACCCTCGTCGGACTGTGGGCGCTGCAGCCGCTGGTGCTGCTCGGCGGCACCGCGCTGCTCGGCGGAGTCACGGGCGAGGGCCCGGCGCTCTTCCTGGCGAAGATCGCGGCCACCGCGGTCTCGATGGTCTGGAACTATCTTCTGTACGATCGAGTGGTGTTCCGGAGCCGGCGGTCCGATCGATCGGACGCGCCGCAGACCGATCCGGATCCCGACGAGCGAGGAGCATGATGACGAGCGAGACCCAGCCGATCCGAGCGGGATGGACCTCGTCGAGGCTCGTGCTCGCCGTCACGAAGCACCCGGTCGGCTTCTGGGCGGCGCTGATCGTCGTCTTCGCACTCGCGCGCCTCGCCACCTGGGGCTACCCGTTCGACAGCGACCATTGGATCTTCTACTACGTCGGCCACAACTGGATCGTCGACGGCGGCGACCTCTACGTCGACGCGTGGGATCACAAGCCGCCCATGATCTTCCTCATGAACGGCATCATGGCCGCGCTGCTGGGCGACAGCATCGTGCTGCACCGGATCTGGCTGACCGCCTTCGCGATCCTCGAATGCTGGCTCTTCTACCTGCTGGCGAAGCGGGTGCTGCCCGGGATGCTGGATCGCGCCGACGCCGCCGACGCGTCGCGCGCCGCGGATCGCCCGGGCTCCCGCACCGCCCGCATCATCGACCGCGAGGTCGCCGTGAAGCTGACGCTGCTCGCCTACGTCTTCTTCCGCAACCTCTCGCAGTTCACCGACAGCGGCAACAACACCGAGGGCTACGGCGTCATCCTGGTGCTCCTGCTCGTGCTGGCCTACCTGAAGTTCGCCGACACCGGTCGACTGCACTGGCTCGCCCTCGCCGGCCTCTCCTGCGGCGTGCTCTTCTGGTTCAAGGGCAACTTCCTGATCTTCGGCGGCATCATCGGACTGCTCCTGCTCATACACGGGTGGAGGACGCGGGGCCGGGCGGGCGGCCGCCTGATCCTGCAGGTCGTCGTCTACGTCGCGCCGATCGTGCTCGTCGCGCTGGCCTGGTTCGCCTACTTCGCGGCTCGCGGCACCTTCGACGACTTCTGGCTCGCCTCCTTCGGCTTCTCCGCGCTCTACGCGACGAGCGCCTGGGCCGGCAAGGTCAGCGCGAACATCCTGCTCATCGTCACCACCGCGGCGCTCATGGTGCCCGCGCTCATCCTCTTCGTCGTCTACCTGCGAGACATCCGGGCGCAGTGGAAGTCGCAGAGCTACCAGCTGGTCGGAGCCATGTTCCTCGCGGGGTACGTGCTGATCGGGCTGGTGGGATCCTTCTACCCCTACTACCTGCTCATCACGATGCCGTTCACCGTGCTCGTGATGATCTTCGCGATGCTGCGGGTCTCGAGCCTCGGCAAGGTGTGGCGCGTGATCCTGATCGCCGGGCTCGTGTTCACGCTCGTCGCCAACTACGCGATCTCGACCCGCCAGCTGCTCAACAACTTCACCGGCTCCGCCGCGGTCGATGCGCAGCAGAAGATGGCGGCCGCCGAGTACATCCAGGAGCACACGGAGCCGGAGGAGCGGATCCTCTCCTACGACTACGGCGCGACCTTCTACCAGCTCGCGCAGCGCAAGGCGCCGAGCCGCTTCGTCTCGGCGAGCGTGCTGCTGCTCGACTTCCGCGACGGTTTCGGGCTCGGATTCAACGATGAGGTGATCGCGGGCATGGAGGCGCACGGCGTGCGCTACGTCATGCTGAGCGGCATCAATCGCGAGCTCTACGAGACGAACACGCAGATGAGCGACTACCTCGCGGAGCACTTCCGCACCGCCGAGACCTTCGGCGACGTCGAGGTGCTGGAGCGCGTCGACGAGTAGGTGCGGGCGGCCCCGCGCCGAGTCGCTGGAAACCGCCCGCGCGAGTAGGCTGGGTGGGTACGCTGACGGCCGATCCGCCGTTCTTCTTCTTCAACATCGGAGTCGATACACCGTGAGTGATTTCCTGTCCGCCCAGACCCGCACCGAGACCGATTCGCTCGGCAGCGTCGAGATCCCCGCCGCGGCCTACTGGGGCGTTCATACCGCCCGCGCTCACGAGAACTTCCCGATCTCGCGACGCCCCGTCTCGGTCTACCCCGACTTCGTGCGCGCCTTCGCGTGCGTGAAGCAGGCGGCGGCGCGCGCCAACCTCGAAATCGGCGCCCTCGACGAGCAGCGCTCCACGCTGATCGACCGGGCCTGCGAGGAGATCAAGACCGGCATGCTGCTCGACCAGTTCGTCGTCGGCGTCGTGCAGGGCGGCGCCGGAACCTCGACGAATATGAACGCGAACGAGGTCATCACGAACCGCGCGCTCGAGCTCGCCGGCCACGCGAAGGGCGACTACGCCTTCATCAACCCGAACGATCACACCAACCGCAGCCAGTCGACGAACGACACCTATCCGACCGCGATCAAGGTCGCTCTCGCCTTCTCACTGACCAGCCTGCTCGAGGAGCTGGCGCTGCTCGCCGACTCCTTCGCGGCGAAGGGCCGGGAGTTCTCCCACATCATCAAGGTGGGCCGTACCCAGCTGCAGGACGCCGTGCCGATGACGCTCGGGCAGGAGTTCAACGCCTTCGCGGTGACACTGCGCGAGGACATCGAGCGCCTCACCGAAGCCGTGACGCTGCTGCGCGAGGTCAACATGGGCGCCACGGCGATCGGCACGGGCATCAATGCACCGCGCGGGTACAAGGAGGCGGTCATCCGCCATCTGCGCGACATCACGGGTCTCGAGCTGGTCACCGCCGGCGACCTGGTCGAGTCGACCAGCGACACCGGCGTGTTCATCACCTTCTCGGGCGCGCTCAAGCGCAGCGCGCTCAAGCTCTCGAAGATCTCGAACGACCTCCGCCTGCTGTCCTCCGGCCCGCAGGCCGGCCTCGGCGAGATCAACCTGCCGGCGCGCCAGGCGGGGTCCTCCATCATGCCGGGCAAGGTCAACCCCGTGATCCCGGAGGCGGTCTCGCAGGTCGCTTACGCGGTCGCGGGATCCGATGTGACGGTGTCGATGGCGGTGGAGGCCGGGCAGCTGCAGCTCAACGCCTTCGAGCCGATCATCGCCCACTCGCTCTTCCAGTCGATCACCTGGCTGGAGCGCGCCTGCCAGACGCTTCGCCTCAACTGCGTCGACGGCATCACCGCGAACGAGGATCGTCTCGCCGACACCGTCTCGCGCTCGGTCACGGTCATCACCGCGCTCGCGCCGGTGATCGGCTATGCGGAGGCCGCGAAGCTCGCGAAGGAGGCGCTGGCCACCAACGAGAGGGTGTCGGAACTCGTCACCTCGCGCGGGCTGCTCGATCAGTCGCAGCTCGACGATATCCTGCAGCCGGCGCGCCTCGCGGGCCTCGAGCCCGAGACCGGCGCCATGGACATCGTGACCGCGCCCGAGGTGGTCGAAGGGGAGTGAGCCCGGCGGGGATCAGGCCTGCGTGCAGGTGCTGGTGAGCGCCCCGATGCCCTCGATCGTGACGGTCACCTCGGTGCCGGGCACGAGGTAGAGCGGCGGCTTGCGCGAGCGCCCGGCGCCGCCCGGGGATCCGGTCGAGATGAGCGTGCCGGGGAGCAGGGTGAGCGACTGCGACAGCGAGGCGATGAGCTGGGCCACGGTGCGGATCATGTACCCGGTCGTCGAGTCCTGAACGCGCAGCCCGTCGACGTCGGTGGTGAGGTGCAGTGCTTGCGGGTCCGGGATCTCGTCGGCGGTCACGACGACGGGGCCCACCGGGGTGAAGCCGTCGAAGGACTTGCAGCGCGACCACTGCGGCTCGAGGAACTGGATGTTGCGGGCCGTGATGTCGTTGATCGCCGTGTAGCCGAAGACGTGATCGAGGGCTGCCTCGGCGGACACGTTCTTCGCTGCGCGACCGATGATCACGCCGAGCTCGCCCTCGTAGTCGACCTCCTCGCTGAGGTGGGTCGGCAGCGGCACGTCCCGGCCGTGGCCGTTGAGCGAGTTCGGGAACAGCGAGAACAGCACCGGACCCGAGTCGTTGTCGAGGTTCAGCTCGCTCGCGTGCTCGTCGTAGTTGAGGCCGACGGCGAGCACGATCGGCGGATCCAGCACCGCGGAGGCGTAGGCGACGTCCTCGAGTGGGAGCCCGCGGTCTTCCGGCAGCGCGTCGAGCGCGGCGCGCACGCGGGCGGTCGCCTCGGGGCCGGCCTCGATCAGCTCCTGCAGGGTGGCGAAGCTCTCGCCCAGGTCCCGCAGCGGTACGAAGCTCTCGCCCCTCACCGCCACGAACTCCGGCTGCCGACTCCCTGCCCGGGTCACATGCGCAAACTTCACTCATCCAGGCTACCGACTTCTGGCGGAGCATGCCCGTCGGGTATCGACTATCGAATACGGAAACCGTGGTCTGGATCCCACAACTCCCGGTGCGGCGGTGTGCTTCCTCTGAGAGCGAACGCGCCGCGACAAAGCCGGCGGAACCCGGAAGAATGGGGCGTATGAGTGAAGCACCGCTGACCAAGCCCGAGATCGACTTCCCCGAGGGCCCGGCCCCGACCGAGCTCGAGATCGTCGATCTCGTCGAAGGCACCGGCGCAGAGGCGCAGGCGGGATCCACCGTCGAGGTGCACTACCTGGGCGTCGAGTACGACAGCGGCGAGGAGTTCGACAGCTCGTGGGGCCGCGGTGAGACCATCAACTTCCCGCTGCGCTCGCTGATCCAGGGCTGGCAGCTGGGCATCCCGGGCATGAAGGTGGGCGGCCGCCGCAAGCTGACCGTGCCGCCGGCTCAGGCGTACGGCACCGCGGGCGGGCATCCGCTCTCGGGCAAGACGCTGATCTTCGTGATCGACCTCAAGAACGTCGGCTGATCGCTGAGCCGTATCATCGCGCACGGGTCCGGGAACGGGCCCGTGCGCTTTGCTCTCAGCACTGACTGAACCCGCCGTTTCCTGAGAACCCGCTGAGTGGTAGGTTCGGTTCCGTGCGCGTGCGCAGGGCATGCGCGGAAACGGAGCACCAGGTGGCAGAGACAGAGTCGTCGACGACTGCGAAGTCGGCGCAACGGGGGCAGGGGGAGCCGTCCGGCGCACTCGACCGCTACTTCGAGATCAGCAAGCGCGGCTCGACGTTCGGCCGCGAGGTGCGCGGCGGCATCGTGACCTTCGTCACGATGGCCTACATCGTGATCCTCAACCCGATCATCCTCACGACGACGACCGACGTCGCGGGCACCCGACTCGAGTTCGGCCAGGTGGGAGCCGTGACGGCCCTGACCGCGGGCGTGATGACGATCCTCTTCGGCATCGTGAGCCGTCTGCCCTTCGCCTTCGCGGCCGGCCTCGGCATCAATGCGTTCCTGGCCTTCACCGTCGTCGGCCAGGTCACCTGGCCCGAGGCGATGGCGCTCGTCATGATCAACGGCGCACTCATCGTGCTGCTCGCCGCCACCGGCCTGCGCCGCATGATCTTCGACGCGGTTCCGATGGAGCTCAAGATCGCCATCACGGTGGGCATCGGCCTCTTCATCGCCTTCATCGGGTTCGTGAACGCGGGCTTCGTCACCTCCAGCGCCTCTCCGCCGGTCGGACTCGGCGTCTTCGGGTCGGTCGCCACAGTGCCGACGCTGCTGTTCATCGTGACCCTGGTGATCACCGGCATCCTCGTGGCGCGCAAGGTCAGAGGCGGCCTGCTGATCGGTCTCGTGACCGGCACGGTGCTCGCCGTCGTCGTCGAGGCGATCTGGCACCTCGGCGCGCGCGGGACCGACGAGGCCGGCAACGTCGTGAACCCCGGCGGTTGGGGCCTCACCGTCCCCGAGCTCACCGGGAACCCGTTCCAGGTCCCCGATCTGAGCCTGGTGGGCGCGGTCAGCTTCGACTTCGGCAAGGTCGCCGTCATCGCGGTCGTCATGCTCGTGTTCAGCCTGCTCTTCATGAACTTCTTCGACGCCATGGGCACGTTCACCGGGCTTTCGCGTGAGGCCGAGCTGGCCGATGAGAAGGGCAACTTCCCCCGGCTCAAGTCCGCGCTGGTCGTCGAGGGCGTCGGGGCGCTCGCCGGCGGCTTCACCTCCTCCTCTTCGAACACGGTGTTCATCGAGTCGGGATCGGGCATCGGCGAAGGCGCGCGGACGGGCTTCGCGAACCTCGTCACCGGCGTGCTGTTCCTGCTCGCGATGTTCCTCACGCCGATCGCGGAGATCGTGCCTACCGAGGTCGCGGCGGCGGCGCTGGTCGTGGTGGGGGCGATGATGATGACCCAGATCAAGTCCATCGACCTCGCCCGCTTCGACGTCGCGCTGCCCGTCTTCCTGACGGTCACCGTGATGCCCTTCACCTATTCGATCGCCAACGGCATCGGCGCCGGCTTCATCTCGTGGGTGCTGATCCGCACCTTCTCGGGCAAGGGGCGCGACGTGCACTGGCTGCTGTGGACGGTCGCCGCCGGCTTCGTGATCTACTTCGCCAGGGGACCGATCGAGATGCTCCTCGGCGCGTAGCGCGCACGATCAGCCATCGGAAGGCGCTCCGTGCTCACCGCGCGGGGCGCCTTCCCGTTGCCCGAGCAGGTGCTCGAGCAGCGGATCGAGGATCGCCAGGCCGTCGTTCACCCCGCCGGGCGAGCCCGGCAGCGTCATGACGAAGGTGCCGCCGGCGGCGACGTCGGAGAACCCGACGATCTCGTCGTCGACCGTGGCGACGAAGCTGCCCCTGCTGCTCATGCCGAGATGCCAGCCGGCCGGGTCCCGCGGCGCCGGCCCGACCCAGGCCCGTATCTGGGCGGGGTCGTAGTCGGCGGCCGCGGTCCGCGTGACGGCCGCGATGAAGACCGCCAGCGTGGGGGCGGCATCCGGTTGCGCGTAGGGTCGGATCCGCAGGCGTCTCGGAGCATCGTGCATGGGTCTCGACTCTCCCTCGTGCGGTGCGGGCGGGTGCGGCGGTGCGGGTGGATGCGGCAGCGCGGCTCTAGGGCGTGCGGGGCGACTCGCTAGATCGGGTCTCCCGTGACCGGGCCCTCGGTGTTCGGCTTCCAGCCCAGGGCGGGCGCCACGTGCTCGGCGAATGCCTGCAGCACGTGCAGGTTGTACTCCGGGCCGAGCTGGCTCGGGATGGTCAGCATGACGGTGTCGGCCGCCATGACCGCCTCGTCGCGCCGCAGCTGCTCGATCAGTCGATCCGGCGTGTCCGCGTAGGTCTTGCCGAATGTCGAGCGCAGGCCGTCGATGATCCCGATCTGATCCTCGTTCTCGCGCGAGGGCAGGCCGAAGTAGAGCTCGTCCTGCTGCGTGATCAGGGGGAAGATGCTCCGGCTCACGCTCACGCGCGGCGACCCCGAGTGGCCGGCCTCGCGGTAGGCGGTGCGGAACCGGTCGATCTGCTCGCGCTGCAGCTCGTGGAAGGGCTGGCCGGTCGCCTCGGTGAGCAGGGTCGAACTCATGAGGTTCAGGCCCCGACGCCCCGTCTCCTCGGCCGTGCCCCGGCTGCCCGCACCCCACCAGATGTGGTCGCGCAGGGTATCGGATCGCGGCTCGACCGCGAGCCGGCCGGCGGGGCCCATCCGCGGATCCGCCTCGACGACGGTCTCGCCCTCGACGGCGCGCAGGAACAGATCGAACTTGGCTTTCGCCAGCTCATGGCCCTCGGGATCGTCGGTCGACGTGTAGCCGAACGCCTCGTAGCCGCGCAGCGCCGGCTCCGGGGACCCCCGGCTGATGCCGAGCGCGATCCTGCCGTCGGCGAGCAGATCGAGCGCCGCCGCCTCCTCGGCGAGATACAGCGGGTTCTCGTAGCGCATGTCGATGACGCCCGTGCCGACCTCGATCCGCTCCGTGCGCGCGGCCATCGCGGTGAGCAGGGGGATCGGCGAAGCGGCCTGGCGGGCGAAATGGTGCACGCGCAGATAGGCGCCGTTGGCTCCGATCTCCTCGGCGCCCTCGGCGAGCTCGACATGCTGGCGCAGCATGTCGCCCGCCGTGCGCGTGCGCGATCCGGGTACGTTGCCGTAGTGGCCGAAGGAGAGGAATCCGAAAGCGCGCATGGAAGATGGAACGGCGGCGGCGCGCGTCTATTCCCGACGGCTCCGTGACGGCTCCGAGACCGCTCGGCGACCGCTACGCGAGCTGGTTCATGCGGAGCAGATTCCCGGCCGGGTCGCGGAACGCGCAGTCCCGCACGCCGTAGTCCTGGTCCATCGGCTCCTGCACGACCTCGGCTCCCGCCCGTTCGAGGCGTGCGAAGAGGCCGTCGAGGTCGTCGCTCGCCAGGGTGAGCGCGCCGTACGAGCCCTTCGCGATGAGATTCAGGATCACCTCGCGCTCCTCATCGGTGATGCCGGGATTGACTGCCGGCGGATGGAGCACGATGGAGGTCTCGGGCTGCCCGACCGGGCCGACCGTGATCCAGCGCATGTTCTCGTAGCCGACGTCCTTGCGGACCTCGAATCCGAGCAGGTCGCGATAGAAGCCGAGCGCGGCTTCGGCATCGGTGTGGGGGAGGAACGCGTAGTGAATCTTGATGTCCATGCGATCCACGTTACGTCTCGGTCGCGTCCCCGACTTCTCGATTCCTGACCGGTCTCGTCACCTGCTTCGCCATGCACGGCGGGATCCCGGATACCGAGCGCGAGGGATCGTCCCGGTACACACTCGGGGCGACGCCGACGAGCTCTGAGAACCGGGTGCTGAACGTGCCGAGCGACGAGAACCCGACGGTGAAGCAGACCTCGGTGACGCTGAGGTCGCCGCGCCGCAGCAGCGTCATCGCTCGCTCGATGCGACGCGTCATCAGATAGGAGTACGGGGACTCCCCGTAGACGCGGCGGAACTCCCGGCTCAGATGCCCCGCCGACATGTGCACCCCGCGCGCCAGCAGCTCCACGCTGAGCGGCGACGCGTACTCCCGGTCGATCCGATCCCTGACGCGCCGGATCGCGATGAGGTCGTCCCGAGACTCGGGGCGGGATCCGGCTGCAGTCATACGGGCATTGTCGCAGAACCACCGGCCGGGCATGCGGTGACGGGGCGATGGGCGCCGCGCAGCAACCTCGGCGTTCGCGCTCGCGCTCGCGCGAGTGGCGTTCGCGCCCGCGCGAGTAGGGTGGAGCCCATGACTGTTGCGATCGATCCCGACTTCAACCCGGTGCCCTCTCTGAGCCGCGAGGTCACCGTCACCGTCGCGAACTCGGCGGAGCCGGCCGTGCTCGCGGTGTTCGTCCCCGCCGAGGGCGAGCTGCCGGACGGACTGCCCGATGGGATCGACCGGGACGCGCTCGCCGCAGCGGGATTCACGGGGAAGGCGGGCCAGACGCTGCTGCTGCCGGGCGCCCCGCTGCGCGTGCTCGTCGGCACCGCCGCCGGA
>NZ_JBHSRW010000041.1:0-15746 GCF_042659205.1 Leucobacter soli | reverse complement strand
GCTTCGGCAGCGGGGCTGCCTCGCGCACGAGCGCGACGAGCGCGGACTCGAGCTCGACGATCTGCTGCCGGCTGCCCGGCCGCGTCGCCTCGATGTAGCGGGGCAGGGTGAAGGCGCCCCCGCCGAGGTGCAGCGCCGAGATCGGCGCGCCCGGCGTGCGGAACAGATCGATGACGTGCCCGATCCGGCGGATGTACTCGAAGAAGAGATCCCCCGGATCCCGCAGATTGACGTGCGACTGCGGGGTCCCGTCGACGTTCAGCACGAGCGACCCGGGCACCCAGCGATCCTCCTCGAACTCGGCGGTCAGCCCCGAGCTCAGAGCGACCGGTTCCGGGAGCTTCACGCCGGTGCTGCGCCGGGGTCGGAGGCGAGGCCGAGTCCGATCAGCTTCGTGCGCATGTCCGCATCGCTCGGTTCCACCTGGTGGGTGCCGTCGGGATAGGCGATGACCGGGATGTTCGTGCGGCCGCTGATGTCACGGGCCACGTCCGCGGCAGCCGGGTCCGCCTCGAGATCGATCCAGCGGTAGTCGACGCCGAGGTCGCCGAAGACGCGCTTCGCGCGGCGGCAGTCGCCGCACCAGTCGGCGCCGAAGATGATGGTCTCGGCGGGGCCGGCCGACGCGTCGCTCATGCCAGCAGTCTACGACTCCCGCGGGGGCTCCGCCGCCGCGGCCGGGGCCGTCGCCCGTCCGCGTTGCCAGTGCGCGTCGCCGAGACTCGGCGATCGTGCGCGGACGACCCGCTCTCTCGTAGACTCGGATCACGCGCAATGATGCGTGCGGAACCGAAGGAGCCACCATGTCAGAGTCGACGAACCGCGCCGAGAAGGGCGCCTTCTTCACCGCCAGGAACATCCTCGCGATCGTCATCGCGGTCGCGGCGCTCGTCTTCGTCTTCTCGAACGTGGCGATCGCCGAACTCAACCTGTTCGGCGCGCGTATCGCGCTGCCCGGCTGGATCTGGCTCGTCGTCCTGCTCGGGATCGGGTTCGTGGTCGGTTCGCTCTTCCCCTGGTTCAAGGCGAAGAAGAAGTAGAAGACCTCGCACGGCGGCTGATGAGGATACCGACGTCATGAGCAACGAGACCTTACCGCCCGAACTCCGCAGCGCCATCGACGCGATCGATCCCGGGCTCGAACGCCTGATCGCGCACCTGGACGCCGACGACCTCGCCGAGCGCGAGACGCGGGACATCGTCGGCGCGATCGAGTCGATGCGGGCGACCGGTGCGCAGAAGCTCCCGGGCGAGATCCGCGTGCGCGTGCTCACGCCGACACTGCGCGAGCACGGCTGGACGTCGCGCCGAACCATCGTCGAGATCTGCACCGACGATTCGCCCTTCCTCGTGGACTCCGTCACCGCGGCGATCGCGCGCGCCGACCTCTCGGTGCACCTGCTCCTGCACCCGCTCGTGTCGGTGCGTCGGGACGAACGAGGGGAACTGCTCGAGATCGGTGCGCACGGGGGCGAACTGGAATCCTGGATCCACCTCGAGATCGACCGCATCCCGACGGACGACGAACGGAAGGCGCTCGAAGACCGGCTGCGCGCGGTCCTGGCCGACGTGCGCAGCGCGGTGGACGACTGGAAGGCAATGCGACGCGCCTGCCTCGACATCGTCACCGACCTGCGCACCGACGCGCCCTCCACGGTCGACCCCGCCACGATCGGTCCGACGGTCGAGCTCCTCAACTGGCTGGCCGAGGACAACTTCACGTTCCTCGGCTACCGCGAGCACGTGCTCGAGACCGATGAGGGCGGCGCGGCGGTGCTGAGACCGCTGCCGCACACGGGGCTCGGGATCCTACGCAAGACGACGAGCGCCGTGGCGCACCTGCGTCCCGAGGCGCAGCGGACCGCCCGCGACCCGCGACTGCTCACCATCACCAAGGCGAATTCGCGCGCCACCGTGCACCGCGACGTCTACCTGGACTACATCGGCGTGCGCACCTTCGACGCGGCCGGGGCGGTGACCGGCGAGTGCCGTTTCCTCGGCATGTTCACCTCGACGGCGTATGCGGCATCGGTGCTCACCCTGCCGATCGTGGGCGCCAAGGTCCGCGCGATCCTCGCGAGCTCCGGGTACTCCGCGAGCTCGCACACGGGCAAGGAGCTGCTGCAGATCCTCGAGCAGTACCCGCGCGACGAGCTGTTCCAGGACACCCCGGAGCACCTGCTCGAGGTCGCGCTCGAGGTGAGCCGGCTCCGCGAGCGCCGACGCTGCCGGATCTTCCTGCGCCGCGACGAATTCGGGCGATTCCTCTCCGCCCTCGTCTTCCTCCCGAGGGACCGCTACAACACGACCGTTCGCCTGCGGATCGAACGGCTGCTGCGCGACGCCACAGGCGCCGACCAGGTGGATCACACGACGCGGGTTGGCGACTCGCCGCTCGCGCAGCTGCACTTCGTGGTGCGTGTGCCGCGGGGCAGCTCCGTGCCGGATCTGGGAGAGGACGACCTGCAGCCCGGCCTCGAGGCGGCCATCCGCGGCTGGGACGAGGGCCTCGTCGATGCACTGCATCGCGCGATGGACGAGGATCGAGCCGCCGCGCTGTTCGGCCGCTACGGCGCGGCGTTCCCGGAGTCCTACAAGGAGAGCGTGACGCCCGAGGAGGCGATCGAGGACATCGAACTGCTCGAGAACGTGGGGGAGGGGCACGAGTTCGCCGCCCACCTCTACGCGCCCGAGCGCTCAGAGCCGGGGAAGCGCTATCTGACCGTCGCGTCGACCGGGGTGTACCCGCTCACGCGGGTGCTGCCGGTGCTGACCGACCTCGGCGTCGATGTCGTCGACGAGCATCCCTATACGATCACGCTGCCCGACGGCACTACTCGGCAGATCTCGGACTTCGGACTGACGGCGGAGAAGGCCGAGAGCTGGAGCGACCCCGAGTGGGGAGCCGAGTTCGAGCACGCCTTCGAGGCGGTGTGGACGGGCGCGGCCGAGAGCGACCGGCTCAACTCGCTCGTCCTGCTCGGCGGCCTCGACTGGCGGCGGATCGTGATCCTGCGCGCGATCAGCATGTACCTGCGGCAGATCGGTTCGGCGTTCTCCGTCGAGTACATCGATCAGGCGTTCATCGCGCACCCGGAGATCGCCGCGGGCCTGGTGCGGCTCTTCGAGCTGCGCTTCGATCCGACCGTCTCGGGCGACCGGGCGGCGCTCGCCGCCGAGCTCGCCGGATCGCTGCGACGCGATCTCGACGAGGTGTCGAGTCTCGACCACGACCGGATCCTGCGCTCGGTCATCGGCATCATCGAGGCGATTCTGCGCACGAACTTCTACCAGCAGGCGGAGGGAGGCGGCCGCAAACCGTGGGTGTCGATGAAGCTCGACTGCGCGCGGGTGCCCGATCTGCCGAAGCCGCATCCCATGGCCGAGATCTGGGTGTATTCGCCCGAGGTCGAGGGCGTGCATCTGCGCTTCGGCAAGGTGGCGCGCGGCGGCCTGCGGTGGAGCGACCGTCGCGAGGACTTCCGCACCGAGGTGCTGGGCCTCGTCAAGGCGCAGATGGTGAAGAACGCCGTGATCGTGCCGACCGGGTCGAAGGGCGGGTTCTTCGCGAAACAGCTGCCCGAGCCGAGCGACCGGGCCGCCTGGCTCGAGGCAGGCAAGGCCGCCTACCGGACCTTCATCCGCGGCCTCCTCGATGTGACCGACAACCGCGCGGGCGCGGAGATCGTCCCCCCGCCCGACGTCGTGCGGTGGGACGGGGACGACCCCTACCTCGTCGTCGCGGCGGACAAGGGAACGGCCTCGTTCTCGGACATCGCGAACGGAATCTCCCAGGAGTACGGCTTCTGGCTCGACGACGCCTTCGCCTCCGGCGGCTCGGAGGGGTACGACCACAAGGGGATGGGCATCACCGCCCGCGGTGCCTGGGAGTCGGTGAAGCGCCACTTCCGCGAACTCGGGCACGACACGCAGACCCAGGACTTCACGGTGGTCGGGGTCGGGGACATGTCGGGCGACGTGTTCGGCAACGGAATGCTGCGCTCGGAGCACATCCGCCTGGTGGCCGCGTTCGATCACCGTCACGTGTTCGTCGACCCGGAGCCGGACGCGGCAGCGGGCTTCGCCGAACGGCAGCGGCTGTTCGATGTCCCGGGTTCGTCCTGGGACGACTACGATCGCTCGCTGATCTCGGCGGGCGGGGGAGTGTTCCCGTTGAGCGCCAAGTCGATCCCGGTCTCGCCCGAGATGGCGGCGGCGCTGGGCCTCGAAGCCGGCATCGGGTCGCTCACGCCCGCCGAGCTGAAGCGGGCGGTGCTCCTCGCCCCCGTCGACCTGCTCTGGAACGGCGGCATCGGCACGTATGCGAAGGCGAGTTCCGAGACGAACACCGAGATCGGCGACCGCGGCAACGACGCCATCCGCGTGAACGGCGCGGATCTGCGGGTGCGCGTCGTCGGCGAGGGCGGCAACCTCGGAGTGAGCCAGCGCGGCCGCATCGAGGCCGCCCTGCACGGCGTGAGCATCAACACCGACGCCATCGACAATTCCGCCGGCGTCGGCACCTCCGACCGCGAGGTGAACATCAAGATCCTGCTCGGGGCGCTCGTCCGCGAGGGCCGCATGGACCTCGCCGCCCGCAACGAGCTGCTGCGGTCGATGACCGATGAGGTCGCGATCCAGGTGCTGCGCGACAACTACGAGCAGAACGTGCTGCTCGGCAACTCGCGGGCCAACGCCGCGGTCATGCTGCCGGTCCACGAGCGGTTGATGGAATGGCTGGAGGGGCGCGACGAACTCGATCGCGAGCTCGAGTACCTGCCGAGTCAGTCCGAGATCCAGACGCGCATCGCCGAGCAGCGCGGCCTGACCCGGCCGGAATTCGCGGTGCTGGTGGCCTACGCGAAGCTGGCGCTCAAGGCCGACCTCGCGCTGACCGACCTGGCCGATGACCCCTGGTTCGCCGCCACGCTCGCCGAATACTTCCCGGAGCCGATCCGGCAGGCGTACGCGGGCGACCTGCACGCGCATCCGCTGCGCTCCGAGATCGTCGTCAACACCGTGGTGAACTCGATGGTCAACCGCGGCGGCATCACCTTCGCCTTCCGCGCAGCCGATGAGACCGGGGCATCGAGCGAGCAGATCGCGCGAGCCTATGTGGCGGTGCGGGAGATCTTCGACCTGCGCGGCTTCGTCACCGCGGTGGAGGCCACCGACAACGTCGTCCCCACGCAGGTGCAGACCGACCTCTACCTCACGTTCCGGCAGCTGCTCGACCGGGCGGCGCGCTGGTTCGTGCAGCACCGGCCCGACGGGGTCGGCATCGGCGCCGAGGTCGAGGCGTTCGCGGGCCCGGTGGCCGGCATGGCCGGAAGGATGGGCGAGCTGCTCCGGGGCGGCGAGCTCGCGGGCTTCGAGGAGCGGGTCGCGCAGTTCACAGCCGCCGGGGTGCCCGGGGAGCTCGCGCATCGGGGCGCCGGGCTGCTGCCCTCGCTCAGTCTCCTCGATGTGATCGAGCAATCGCGATCGCGCGGGCGTGCGCTGGACGAGGTCGCCGAGGTGTTCTTCGCTCTGACGGCGCGCACCCGCTTCGACGAACTGCTCACCCGCGTCGGCGGACTGCCGCAGGACGACCGCTGGGGGTCGATGGCCCGCGCGGCCATGCGGGACGACCTGTACGCGGTCATGAGCGAGCTCACCGCGTCCGCGATCGAGCGGACCGGATCCGAGGCCGGAGCCGAGGGGCCGGGCGATGCGGAAGCGCGGATCGAGGCCTGGCTGGGGCTCGGAGGGCCGTCGGCCGAGCGTGCGCTCGAGGACGCGCTCGACGCCGGGCGGACGGAGGAGGGCACCGGTCTCGCCACGCTCTCGGTGGCGCTGCGTCGGCTCCGCTCGCTCGTGCGCTGACGGCGAGCCGGATGCCGCCGGTCGCCCCCTTGCGCTTCGGCGAGGAATCGCCTATATTGGACAGTTGCGCCTCGAACACTTGTCTGCCTTCATATTGCGGTCGGCCGTCACACTCGCTCCCCCGAGTGCTTTCCGCGTGATCGAAGCGTTTCTGCATAGACCAGGCACACGGCCCGACGGGGCCCACCGGAGGTAACTTCCTTGGCTGCTGCGCGCAACGCATCCACCAATTCGCCCAAGAACGGTCGCAATCACTCGCGACTCTCGTTCGCCAAGATTTCCGACACGCTGACGGTGCCCAATCTGCTGGCACTGCAGCTCGAGAGCTTCGACTGGCTCGTCGGGAGCGACGCGTGGAAGGAACGCGTCGTCCAGGCTCAGAAGGACGGGCGCGACGATATCGCGCTGACGAGCGGGCTCGAGGAGATCTTCGACGAGATCTCGCCGATCGAGGACAACGCCGGCACCATGCAGCTGTCGTTCGAGAACCCGATCCTCGACGAGCAGAAGTACAGCATCGACGAGTGCAAGGAGCGCGGCAAGACCTACTCCGCGCCGCTCTACGTCGAGGCCGCCTTCTACAACACCGAGACCCAGGTGCTGAAGAGCCAGACGGTCTACATGGGCGACTTCCCCATCATGACCGACAAGGGCACGTTCATCATCAACGGCACTGAGCGCGTCATCGTGTCGCAGCTCGTCCGCAGCCCCGGCGTCTACTTCGAGCGCGCCCAGGAGAAGACGAGCGATAAGGACGTCTTCACCGCCCGCGTCATCCCGAGCCGCGGTGCGTGGCTCGAGTTCGAGATCGACAAGCGCGACCAGGTCGGCGTGCGCATCGACCGCAAGCGCAAGCAGTCCGTCACCGTGTTCCTCAAGGCGCTCGGCATGACCAGCGCTGAGATCCTCGAGGAGTTCGCCGGCTACGAGTCGATCGCGCTCACCCTCGAGAAGGACGGCCTGGAGACTCAGGAAGAGGCGCTCAAGGACATCTACCGCAAGCAGCGCCCCGGCGAGCAGGTGGCGATCGAGGCGGCCCGCGCCCTGCTCGACAACAGCTACTTCAACCCGAAGCGCTACGACCTCGCCAAGGTCGGCCGCTACAAGATCAACCGCAAGCTCGGAATCGACGCGCCCATCACCGATTCGGTGCTGTCGCTCGAGGACATCGTCGCGACCATCAAGTACCTGGTCGGCCTGCACGCGGGCACCGAGAACCTGCCGGGCATCCGCGACGGCAAGCCGGTCGAGATCCGCCTCGACACCGACGACATCGATCACTTCGGCAATCGCCGCATCCGTGCGGTGGGCGAGCTGATCCAGAACCAGGTGCGCACCGGCCTCAGCCGGATGGAGCGCGTCGTGCGCGAGCGCATGACGACGCAGGACATCGAGGCGATCACCCCGAACACCCTGATCAACACCCGCCCGGTGCTGGCCGCGATCAAGGAGTTCTTCGGCACCTCGCAGCTGTCGCAGTTCATGGATCAGAACAACCCGCTCGCGGGCCTGACCAACAAGCGCCGCCTCTCGGCTCTCGGCCCCGGCGGCCTCAGCCGCGACCGCGCCGGCGTCGAGGTGCGCGACGTGCACCCGTCGCACTACGGCCGCATGTGCCCCATCGAGACCCCTGAAGGCCCGAACATCGGCCTGATCGGCGCCCTCGCGACCTTCGCGCGCATCAACTCCTTCGGCTTCATCGAGACCCCGTACCGGCGCATCGTCGACGGCAAGGTCACCGATCAGGTCGACTACCTGACCGCGCACGAGGAGGACGAGTACCTCATCGCCCAGGCCGGCGCCCCGCTGACCAAGGACGGCAAGTTCGCCGAGAAGCAGGTGCTCGCGCGCCCCCGCGGTTCCGAGGTGCAGCTGGTCGACGCGGGCAACGTGCAGTACATGGACGTGTCCCCGCGCCAGATGGTGTCGGTCGCGACCTCGCTGATCCCGTTCCTCGAGCACGACGACGCGAACCGCGCCCTCATGGGCGCGAACATGCAGCGCCAGGCCGTGCCGCTCGTGCGCAGCGAGTCGCCGCTCGTCGGCACCGGTATGGAGGGCTACGCGGCAATCGACGCCGGTGACGTGGTCGTCGCCGAGAAGGCCGGCGTGGTCGCCGACGTCTCGGCCGACGTGGTCACCCTGCAGCTCGACGAGGGCGGCACGCAGAGCTACTACCTGCGCAAGTTCGACCGCTCGAACCAGGGCACGAACTACAACCATCGCGTCATCGTCAAGGCGGGCGAGCGGATCGAGGCCGGCGAGGTCATCGCCGACGGCCCCGCCACCGAGAACGGCGAGCTCGCGCTCGGCAAGAACCTGCTCGTCGCGTTCATGCCGTGGGAGGGTCACAACTTCGAGGACGCGATCATCCTGAGCCAGAACCTGGTGAAGGACGACACGCTCTCTTCGATCCACATCGAGGAGTACGACGTCGACGCGCGCGACACCAAGCTCGGCAAGGAGGAGATCACCCGTGACCTCCCCAACGCCAGCATGGAGGCGCTGAAGGATCTCGACGAGCGCGGCATCATCCGCATCGGCGCCGAGGTCCGCCCCGGCGACATCCTCGTCGGCAAGGTCACGCCGAAGGGCGAGACCGAGCTCTCGGCCGAGGAGCGCCTGCTCCGCGCGATCTTCAACGAGAAGAGCCGCGAGGTGCGCGACACGTCGCTCAAGGTGCCGCACGGCGTCTCGGGCACGGTCACCTCGGTGAAGGTCTTCGACGCGGAGAACGACAACGACGACGAGCTCGGCTCGGGTGTCAACCAGCGCGTCGTGGTCTACATCGCCCAGAAGCGCAAGATCACCGAGGGCGACAAGCTCGCCGGCCGTCACGGCAACAAGGGCGTCATCTCGAAGATCCTGCCGGTCGAGGACATGCCGTTCCTCGACGACGGCACCCCCGTCGACGTGATCCTGAACCCGCTCGGCATCCCCGGCCGGATGAACTTCGGGCAGGTGCTCGAGACGCACCTCGGCTGGATCGCCAAGCAGGGCTGGAAGGTCGAGGGCAAGCCGGAGTGGGCCGCGAAGCTCTCGAAGGACGCGCTCGAGGCCGCACCCGACACCAAGGTCGCGACCCCGGTGTTCGACGGCGCCAGCGAGGAGGAGATCGCGGGTCTGCTCGACTCGACCACGGTCACCCGAGACGGCGACCGCCTCATCGGCTCGAGCGGCAAGACCCGCCTGTTCGACGGCCGCTCTGGCGAGCCGTTCCCGTACCCGGTGTCGGTCGGCTACATGTACATCCTGAAGCTGCACCACCTGGTCGACGACAAGATCCACGCCCGCTCCACCGGCCCCTACTCGATGATCACCCAGCAGCCGCTGGGCGGCAAGGCGCAGTTCGGCGGACAGCGCTTCGGCGAGATGGAGGTGTGGGCGCTCGAGGCCTACGGCGCCGCGTACGCGCTGCAGGAGCTGCTGACGGTCAAGTCCGACGACATCCTCGGCCGCGTCAAGGTGTACGAGGCCATCGTCCGCGGGGAGAACATCCCCGAGCCCGGTGTGCCCGAGTCGTTCCGCGTCCTCATGAAGGAGATGCAGTCGCTCTGCCTGAACGTCGAGGTGCTCGGCGCGGACGGCCAGGCCGTGAACCTGCGGGACAACGACGACGAGGCCCACCGCACTGCGGAGGAGCTCGGCATCAACCTCTCGACCCGCTTCGAGACCTCGTCCATCGACGAGATCTGAATTGATGGGCGCATCGACCCAGGATGATGCGCCTCGGTTCCTGACACTTCAGAATTAGTTTTCACCCCAAGGAGAGAAATTGCTCGAGGGTACGAGTTTCAACGAGCTTCAGATCCGTCTGGCGACCGCTGAGGACATCCGCAGCTGGTCGTTCGGCGAGGTCAAGAAGCCCGAGACCATCAACTACCGCACGCTGAAGCCCGAGAAGGACGGGCTCTTCGGCGAGCAGATCTTCGGACCCAGCCGTGACTGGGAGTGCGCCTGCGGCAAGTACAAGCGCGTCCGCTACAAGGGCATCGTCTGCGAGCGCTGCGGCGTCGAGGTGACGAAGTCGAGCGTGCGCCGCGAGCGGATGGGCCACATCGAGCTCGCCGCGCCCGTGACCCATATCTGGTACTTCAAGGGCGTGCCCTCGCGGCTCGGCTACCTGCTCGACATGGCGCCGAAGGACCTGGAGAAGGTCATCTACTTCGCCGCCTACATGGTCATCGACGTCGACGAGGAGGGACGCCACGAGGATCGCAGTTCGCTCGAGGGCGAGCTGAACCTCGAGATCGGCTCGCTCGAGAATCAGCGCGATCTCGCGATCGCCCAGCGTCAGCAGCAGGGCGAGGCGGATCTGGCTGCGCTCGAGGCAGAGGGCGCCAAGGCCGATCAGCGCCGCCGCGCCGAGGCCTCGGTCAAGAAGGATCTCGAGCAGATCCGCAAGGGCTTCGACGACGAGATCGCGATGCTCCGCCGGGTCTGGGACGACTTCCTGAGCCTCAAGGTCGGCGACCTCAAGCCCGAGGACGCCGCCTTCGCCGAGCTGCAGGACCGCTACGGCGAGTACTTCGAGGCGCACATGGGCGCCGAGGCCATCAAGAAGCGTCTCGAGGACTTCGACCTCGCGGCCGAGAGCGACGCGCTGCACCTGCAGATCGCCGAGGGCAAGGGTCAGAAGAAGATCCGCGCCATCAAGCGCCTGAAGGTCGTCAACTCGTTCCTGCAGACCGGCGGCAGCCCCGCCGCGATGGTGCTCGACGTGGTCCCGGTGATCCCGCCGGAGCTCCGCCCGATGGTCCAGCTCGACGGCGGCCGCTTCGCGACCTCGGATCTCAACGACCTCTACCGTCGCGTGATCAACCGCAACAACCGTCTGCGCCGCCTGCTCGACCTCGGCGCCCCCGAGATCATCGTGAACAACGAGAAGCGCATGCTGCAGGAGGCCGTTGACGCACTGTTCGACAACGGCCGCCGCGGGCGCCCCGTCACGGGCACCGGCAACCGCGCGCTGAAGTCGCTGAGCGACATGCTCAAGGGCAAGCAGGGCCGCTTCCGCCAGAACCTGCTCGGCAAGCGCGTCGACTACTCGGGCCGCTCGGTCATCGTCGTCGGCCCGCAGCTGAAGCTGCACCAGTGCGGTCTGCCCAAGCAGATGGCGCTCGAGCTCTTCAAGCCGTTCGTCATCAAGCGCCTCATCGATCTGTCGCACGCGCAGAACATCAAGGCGGCCAAGCGCATGGTCGAGCGCTCGCGCAGCGAGGTGTGGGACGTGCTCGAGGAGATCATCCGCGAGCGCCCCGTGCTGCTGAACCGCGCCCCGACGCTGCACCGCCTGGGCATCCAGGCGTTTGAGCCGCAGCTCGTCGAGGGCAAAGCGATCCAGCTCCACCCGCTCGTCTGCACCGCGTTCAACGCCGACTTCGACGGCGACCAGATGGCCGTGCACCTGCCGCTCTCGGTCGAGGCGCAGGCCGAGGCCCGCGTGCTGATGCTCGCCTCGAACAACATCCTGAAGCCGTCCGACGGCCGTCCGGTGACCCTGCCCTCGCAGGACATGATCATCGGCCTGCACCACCTCACCACGGTCAAGTCGGGCGTGGCCGGCGAGGGCCGCGCCTTCGGCTCGGTCGCCGAGGCCATCCTGGCGATGGACGAGGGCTCGCTCGATCTCGGCGCGACGGTGAAGATCCGCCTCGTCGGGTACACCGACGAGCAGGGCGTCACCTCCGAGAAGCCGGTCCTGGTCGAGACGACGCTGGGTCGCGCGCTCTTCAACGAGGCACTGCCGTCCGACTACCCGTACTTCACGGGCGTGGCCGACAAGGGCAGCCTCTCGAGCCTGGTCAACGACCTCGCCGAGCGCTACCCGAAGGTCGAGGTCGCCGCGACGCTCGACCGGATCAAGGACGCGGGCTTCCACTGGGCCACGCGCTCGGGCGTCACCGTCGCCCTCAGCGACATCGTGACCCCCGCGAACAAGGCCCAGATCCTCGCGGACCACGAGAAGGCCGCCGCCGAGGTGCAGAAGAAGTTCAACCGCGGTCTCATCACGGATGCGGAGCGCCACAGCGAGCTGGTGGAGATCTGGACCGAGGCAACCGACGAGGTGGCCGCGGCCATGCGCGACGCGTTCCCCGAGGACAACACCATCTACCGCATGGTGTCGTCGGGAGCTCGAGGCAACTGGCTGCAGATCCGCAACATCGCGGGCATGCGCGGCCTCGTGAGCGACCCGAAGGGCGAGATCATCCCGCGCCCGATCATCAACTCGTACCGCGAGGGCCTGTCGGTGGCGGAGTACTTCATCGCGACCCACGGCGCCCGTAAGGGCCTCGCCGATACCGCGCTCCGCACGGCCGACTCGGGCTACCTGACCCGTCGTCTGGTCGACGTCTCGCAGGATGTCATCATCCGCGAGGAGGATTGCGGTACGCGGCGCGGCCTCGAACTGCCCATCGCGACCGCTGACGCCGACGGCGTTCTGGTGCGCGACGACAACGTCGAGAACTCCGTCTACGCGCGTACCCTGGCCGAGGCCGTCGTCGGTGCCGATGGCTCGGTCATCGCCGACGCGGGTTCCGACGTGGGCGACGTGCTCATCGACACGCTCGTCGCGGCGGGGGTCACCGAGATCAAGGTGCGCTCCGTGCTCACCTGCGAGTCGGCGGTCGGCGTCTGCGCCACCTGCTACGGTCGCTCGCTGGCCACCGGCCAGCGCGTCGACATCGGCGAAGCGGTGGGCATCATCGCCGCCCAGTCGATCGGCGAGCCCGGTACGCAGCTGACGATGCGCACCTTCCACACCGGCGGTTCGGCCTCGGCCGACGACATCACGCAGGGTCTGCCCCGCGTGCAGGAGCTCTTCGAGGCCCGCACGCCGAAGGGTTCCTCGCCCATCGCCGAGGCGGCGGGTCGCGTGACGATCGAGGACACCGAGAAGAGTCGGCGCATCATCCTCGTGCCCGACGACGGCAGCGAGGAGAAGCAGTACCCGGTGCTGAAGCGCGCCAAGCTGCTCATCGAGGACGGCGACCACGTCGAGCTCGGCCAGCCGTTCCTGCAGGGCACGCTGGACCCGAAGGACATCCTCCAGGTCGGCTCCACCGACAACGGGAAGCACATCCCGGGCGAGCGCGCGGTGCAGAAGTACCTCGTCGAGGGCGTGCAGGGCGTGTACCGCTCGCAGGGCGTGCCGATCCACGACAAGCACATCGAGGTCATCGTGCGCCAGATGCTGCGCAAGGTCACCGTGGTCGACCACGGCGAGACCGAGCTGCTGCCGGGCGAGCTCGTCGACCGCGCGCGCTACCAGCGGATCAACCGCGAGGCGCTGCTCGAGGGCAAGCGCGCCGCGACCGCCCGTCCCGAGGTCATGGGCATCACCAAGGCCTCGCTCGCGACCGAGTCGTGGCTGTCGGCCGCGTCGTTCCAGGAGACGACCCGCGTGCTCACGCAGGCGGCGATGGAGGGATCGAAGGATCCGCTCATCGGTCTCAAGGAGAACGTCATCATCGGTAAGCTCATCCCCGCCGGTACCGGCCTGAGCACCTACCGCGACGTCGACGTGGAGGCGACCGAGGAGGCGAAGGCGGAGCGCTACCCGAACCGCCTGTTCGCGACCGAGGGCGGCTTCGACGAGAACGACCTCTCGTTCGTGGACTTCGACAGCTTCACCGCCGACGAGTTCAACCCGGGCAGCTACAGCTGAGCTGACGCGCCGCCTCGGATGACGAACGGGCCCCCGCACCTCGGTGCGGGGGCCCGTTCGTTCGGGGCGAGGGTCAGCGGGTGATGCGGATCTTCGTCGCGGACTTCGCGCTCGACACCGTCGAGCTGCCGTGGTAGGTCACGCTCACTTTCCTGACGCCGGCCTTCTTCGACTTCGGGATCTTGACCTTCACGGTCGTCGTGCCGCGCTTGCCGAGCTTCACGGTCTTCGATTTTCCGGCGACCTTCACGGTCACCTTACCGCCGGGCGTGACCCCGGTGCTCTTCACCGCGACCGTGAACTTCGCAGTGTTGCCGGTCTTCACGCGGGCCTTCGAACGCTTCGCGGTCACCTTGGCGATGGCCTTCTTCACCGTTACGGTGACGGAGCCCTGCGACGCCGCGAATCGATCGGCCACGCCCGAGTAGGTGATCTTCACCGCGTGGCGACCCGGCTTCAGCGCCTTCGCCGGCAGCTTCAGGGTGGCCTTGCCCGAGACCAGCGCACCGGTGACGAGCCTCGAACCGACTGCGGCCGTGACCTTGCCGGTCGCCTTCGGGGCGACCGTGATCTTCAGCTGAGCCGTACGGCCGTAGCGCTGGGTCGCGACGGTCGCCGAGATCGAGGTCTCGACGGCCTTCGGCTCGGGCTCCGGCTCGGGCTCTTCGGTCACCGGGGTCAGCACGAAGCCCCGGTTGCCGTCGGCCGTCTGCGCGGTGCCGACGATCTGGCCGCTCTCGTTGATGTCGGCGGCCGAGAGCAGGTTCACGCCCTCGGGCAGTTCGACGACCCGTTCGTTCAGGTTCACGGGGCCGTGCGCATCCCAGGCGATGGCGGCGCCGCCGAACGAGGTGTTGCCCGCGAACTTCGAGACGTAGCCGACGAATACCCCCTCGTCGGTGCCCGCGTTCGCCCGCGCGTGAGTGAAGTCGGCGACGGTCGGTGCGGGGAGCGTCTCGGGTGCGCCATCGGTATCCCAGACCACAGCCGTCTCCTTGCCTCCGATCGTGACGGCGCCGAGGATCTCGCCGGCGTCGGTGATCTCCGCGACCGTCGGCGTGCCGGTTCCGCCCTCGGGCAGCGAGAAGACCTGTGCGGTGCCGTCGGCTGCCCACTTCACGGGATGGTACTCATCGTGGGTGTGATCCCCGTGCGGTACGACGAGCGTCACACGGCCCGCGATCTCGCCGTTCGATGAGATCGAGTTCGCAGCCGAGTTCTTCACGGTGACGCCGGCATCGAGCCCGACCGGGTCGGGGAGCGTCGAACCGGTACCTCCCGCGCTGAGCTTCACGGCGCGGCTCGAGGCGGTGCCGACGGTGGCGCCGGCGTCATTGATGTCGTTCAGAATGCCGGTGCCCGCTTCGTTGAAGACAGTGACTCGGCTGGCCACGCCCTCGGCCGACCACACGATCGGCACCGAGACCTGTGGTGCGGGGGAGAAGGCCTCGCCGACGGCGGTGCCCGCGTCGTTGATGTCGAAGGCCCGTGAGAAGGTCGAACCGTCGAGGTTCGGCAGCTGATGGCCGTGGAGGTGGTCGCCGTGACGCTCCCAGAGCACCGCCCACTGGGGCTGCGCGGTCGCACCGCGGCTGGTGCCGATGACGTCGCCGCTGTCGTTGATGCCGAGGGCGCTGCCGACCGTTCCGCCTGCGGGAGGGGCGAGGACCTCGAGCGTGTAGGAGGTCGCGATGTGCCCGTGCTCGTCGTCGTGCCCGTGGTCGTGGTCGTCGGCGAGCGCGGCGGGAGCCGCAGCCGACGAGGCGATGAGCGCGGCCGCAAGGCCGAGCACCCCGATGGTCAAAGGCGTGCGCGTCGCCGTGCGCGCCTCTACGGAGGTGGGGGAGTGGAACATGGATGTCCTTTTCTATTCGGTGTGGTTCTCGAGGACGGGTCGACGCATCGACTTACTTGATAATGAGAACGAATATCATTTAATCATGTTCGAGAAGCACCCGCGACCGCGGGGCCCGAAGGGCGGTGCAGCCGCCGGCGCGGAGCTCTCGGCTTTCGGTCTCGTCCGCGCGGCATCTCCGCACCTCGGAGCGGCGCTTGTACCCTTGCCAGCGAGTGGTGCGCAGCCCGAGCGCGCCCCCGGGTACCGACGAGAAGGACGAGCCATGAGCGAAGAGCGCGAGACGGCGGCGGGCGCCCCTGCCGCCGAGACGCCCGAGAACGCCGCCCCGAGCGCAGCCGAGAACGCCGCCGAGAC
>NZ_JBHSRW010000040.1:0-15764 GCF_042659205.1 Leucobacter soli | reverse complement strand
GAGCAGGGCGGCGGGGTGCGCGTCGCGCGCTTCGTGGGCGTCGATGGACCCCGCTGGCTGCTGCGCGGCGTGATCATGGGACGCGCGACCGTCGATGCCGAGGCCCGTGCCAAGATCGACGAGATCTTCCGAGAGACCGTGGTCGTGCGAGGCGATCAGCCGATGCCTCCGAGCGAGCTGCTGCTGCTGACGATGCCGGCAGGCGTGCCCCAGGCCGGGCCGGGAGCCGCGTGAGCGAGCCCGCTCAGGACGCCGGGCGGGAGGCGGCGCCGGAGCACGGGCAGGTCCCGGAGGCGAAGGGATCTGACGGGACGGAATCGGACGGGACGGCCGCCGGCGCCCCGCGGGGCGGACTGACCCGCGCGGTCGCCGCTGGACTCGAGGGCGAGTCGGTCAGCGCAGGCGGCGTGCTCGAGATCATCGGCGGGTGGCGCGGAGTCGTCGAATCACTGCTGCCGGCCACGGTGTTCCTTGTGGTGTTCGTCGTGACGCGCGAGGCGCGGATCGCCGCGATCGCTCCCGTGGTCATCTCGCTCATCGCGGTCGCCGTGCGACTCGTGCGCCGGGAGACGCTCTCCTCCGCGCTCTCGGGGCTGCTCGGCGTGGCGGTGTGCGCCGCAGCCGTGCTGTTCACCGGCGACGGGCAGAACTACTTCGTGCCCGGCTTCTTCATCAATGCCGCCTGGATCCTCGCCTATACGATCTCGCTCGCCTTGGGATGGCCGCTGATCGGCCTGCTGCTCGGCTTCGTGCGCGGATCCTTCACCGAGTGGCGTCGGGTCCGGGTGCTGCGGCGGGCCGCGGCGCTGTGCACGGCGCTGTGGGCGATCGTGTTCTCGGCGCGGCTCGCCGTGCAGCTCCCGTTCTACTTCGCCGCGGAGCAGGGCCATGACGGCGCGCTCGAGGCGCTCGGCGTCGCCAGGCTCGTCATGGGCGTACCGCTGTTCGCCCTCGCCGCCGTGTTCACGTGGCTCGTCCTGGCACGGGTGAACGCCGCCGCGGGGGATCCTGCTCACGAGGAGCACGACCCCGTCCAATCATCGGATGAATAACACGCCGACCCGTTCTGCTGGACGCGGCTCGGCGGGCGTTCTGCCGCGGAGTTCCGTGTAGAATTGTCTCGACATCGAGATATTTTCGAAACGGAGCGGTCATGGCATCACTCAATAGCTTCGGTGCGCAGACCACCCTCACGGTGGGCGGCGTCGAGCATCAGATCTTCAGCATCGACAAGGTGGCGGGGTCGAAGCGACTGCCCTACAGCCTGAAGGTGCTGCTCGAGAACCTGCTGCGCACCGAGGACGGCGCCAACGTCACCGCCCAGCACATCGAGGCACTCGGCAGCTGGGATCCGGCGGCCGAGCCCGATACCGAGATCCAGTTCACGCCCGCGCGCGTGATCATGCAGGACTTCACCGGTGTGCCCTGCGTCGTGGACCTCGCCACGATGCGCGAGGCCGTCGTCGATCTCGGCGGCAGCCCCGACCAGATCAATCCGCTGGCCCCCGCCGAGATGGTCATCGACCACTCGGTCATCTCCGACGTGTACGGCACGCCGGGCGCCGCGGCGAAGAACGTCGAGATCGAGTACCAGCGCAACGGCGAGCGCTACCAGTTCCTCCGCTGGGGCCAGGGCGCCTTCGACGAGTTCAAGGTCGTGCCCCCGGGCACCGGCATCGTGCACCAGGTCAACATCGAATACCTGGCCCGCGTCACCTTCACACGCGAGGTCGACGGCGCACTCCTGGCCTACCCCGACACCTGCGTCGGCACCGATTCGCACACCACCATGGAGAACGGCCTCGGCGTCCTCGGGTGGGGCGTCGGCGGCATCGAGGCCGAGGCCGCGATGCTCGGCCAGCCCATCTCGATGCTCATCCCGCGCGTCGTCGGGTTCAAGCTCTCGGGCCAGATCCCCGCCGGCGTCACCGCGACCGACGTGGTCCTCACCATCACGCAGATGCTGCGCAAGCACGGCGTCGTCGGCAAGTTCGTCGAGTTCTACGGCGAGGGCGTCGGCTCGGTGCCGCTCGCCAACCGGGCGACCATCGGCAACATGAGCCCCGAGTTCGGTTCGACCGCCGCGATGTTCCCGATCGACGACGTGACGCTCGACTACCTGCGCCTCACCGGTCGCAGCGATGAGCAGATCGCGCTCGTCAAGGCGTACACCCAGGCTCAGGGCATGTGGCACGATCCGGCCCACGAGCCCGAGTTCAGCGAGTACCTCGAACTCGACCTCGGTACCGTGGTCTCGTCGATCGCCGGCCCGAAGCGCCCGCAGGACCGCATCGAGCTGAGCCGCGCGAAGACCCAGTTCGAGACCGATCTCAAGAACTACGCCCAGGCCTCGAACCCCGCGAAGGTCACGGACGAGAAGGGGCGCGAGTTCGAGCTGGATCACGGCGCGGTCACCCTCGCCTCGATCACCTCGTGCACCAACACCTCGAACCCGTCGGTCATGCTCGCGGCGGGCGTGCTGGCGCGCAACGCGGCCGCCAAGGGGCTCAAGGCCAAGCCGTGGGTCAAGACCACGCTCGCCCCGGGCTCGAAGGTGGTCACCGACTACTACGAGAAGTCCGGGCTCAAGACCGACCTCGAGGCGCTCGGCTTCTACACGGTCGGCTACGGCTGCGTGACCTGCATCGGCAACTCGGGCCCGCTGAACGACGAGATCTCGCAGGCGGTCAACGACAAGGACCTGGCCGTCACGGCGGTGCTCTCGGGCAACCGCAACTTCGAGGGCCGCATCAATCCGGACATCAAGATGAACTACCTCGCGAGCCCGCCGCTCGTGATCGCGTACTCGCTCGCCGGCACGATGGACTTCGACTTCGAGACCGAGTCGCTCGGCCTGGACGGAGACGGGAACGACGTCTTCCTGCGCGACATCTGGCCCGACCCGGTCGAGGTGCAGAAGATCGCCGACACGTCGATCGACTCCGACATGTTCGTCTCGAAGTACGCCACGGTCTTCGACGGCGACGAGCACTGGACCTCGCTGCCCACGCCCGACGGCAACACCTTCGCGTGGGACGAGAACTCGACCTACGTGCGCAAGGCCCCGTACTTCGACGGCATGGAGCTCGCGCCGTCGCCGGTGAGCGACATCTCGGGAGCGCGCGTGCTGCTGAAGCTCGGCGATTCGGTCACGACCGACCACATCAGCCCGGCGGGCAGCTTCAAGGCCGAGACCCCGGCCGGCCAGTACCTCGTCGCCAACGGCATCGCGCCGAAGGACTTCAACACGTACGGATCGCGTCGCGGCAACCACGAAGTGATGATCCGCGGCACCTTCGCGAACATCCGCATCCGCAACCAGCTGCTCGAGAACGTGGAGGGCGGCTTCACCCGCGATTTCACCCAGGAGGGCGGCCCTCAGGCCTACGTCTACGACGCTTCGCAGAACTACCAGGCCGCGGGCATCCCGCTCGTCGTGCTCGGCGGAAAGGAGTACGGCTCCGGCTCCTCGCGCGACTGGGCGGCGAAGGGCACGAGCCTCCTCGGCGTCAAGGCCGTCATCACCGAGAGCTTCGAGCGCATCCACCGTTCGAACCTGATCGGCATGGGCGTGCTGCCGCTCCAGTTCCCGGCGGGCGAGAGCGCCGACAGCCTCGGACTCGACGGCACCGAGACGTTCGACATCTCGGGCGTGACCGCGCTCAACGAGGGCGTCACCCCGAAGACGGTCGCCGTCGTCGCCACGAAGGCCGACGGTTCCACCGTCGAGTTCGACGCGGTCGTACGCATCGACACCCCGGGTGAGGCGGACTACTACCGCAACGGCGGGATCCTCCAGTACGTGCTGAGGTCGCTCGTCTAGGCGGTTCCGCTTAGAACAGGGGCGGTTCCGGGCATGCGCTCGGGACCGCCCCTGTTTCACTAGACTGGTGTGATGCTCGAACGAATCACCGGACCGCGCGATCTGGATGCGCTGAGCGGTGACGAGCTCGAGGCGCTGGCCGCCGAGATCCGCGAGTTCCTGATCTCCGAGGTCGCAAAGACCGGCGGGCACCTCGGCCCGAACCTGGGCGTCGTCGAGCTGACCATCGCCCTGCACCGCGTGTTCGACTCCCCGCGCGATCCGGTCGTATGGGATACCGGCCACCAGGCCTACGTGCACAAGCTCCTGACGGGTCGGCAGGACTTCTCCCGGCTCCGCCAGCGCGGAGGCCTCTCCGGCTACCCCCGTCGCGCCGAGAGCGAGCACGATATCGTCGAGAGCTCGCACGCTTCGAGCTCGCTCAGCTGGGCCGACGGCATCAGCCGCGCCTTCGCCAGCACCGGCCAGGCGGATCGCCACGTGGTAGCGGTCGTCGGCGACGGGGCGCTGACCGGAGGCATGACCTGGGAAGCGCTCAACAACATCACGGACGACAACGACCGCAACCTGGTCATCGTGGTGAACGACAACGGGCGATCCTACGCGCCGACGATCGGCGGCATGGCGCGATTCCTCAACAGCGTGCGCGTGACCGGCGGCTACCGGGAGCTGCAGGAGGGCAGCGAACGCTTCTTCGGGCGCCTCGGCGCTCCGGGGCGCACCGTCTACCGTGCGACCCGCGGAGCCGTGCGCGGCTTCGTGAGCCGGGCTTCGGGAAACCAGGATCTCTACAGCAACCTCGACATCAAGTACGTCGGCCCGGTCGACGGTCACGATCTCCAGGCGCTGGAGCACGCGCTGCGCCAGGCCAAGGAGTACGGACGCCCCGCCCTCGTCCACGTGATCACCGAGAAGGGCCGGGGGTACGCTCCCGCGGAGAACGACGAGGCGGATCAATTCCACGCGATCGGCCAGATCGATCCGGATACCGGGCTCGCGATCGGCGGCGGCGGCGGCCCGAGCTTCACCGGCGTTTTCGGCGATCGCATCGTCGAGCTGGCCACGGAGAACCCGCGCATCGTCGGGATCACGGCCGCCATGCTGGCGCCGACCGGTCTGGAGGCGTTCGCGAATCGATTTCCGCAACGGGTCTACGACGTCGGCATCGCCGAACAGCACGCGGTGACCACCGCCGCGGGGCTCGCCTACGGCGGACTGCATCCCGTTGTCGCGATCTATGCGACCTTCGCCAACCGCGCCTTTGACCAGCTGCTCATGGACGTCGCCCTGCACCGGGCCGGGGTCACCCTCGCCCTCGACCGGTCCGGCATCACCGGCCCGGACGGCGCGAGCCACAACGGGGTCTGGGACCTCGCGATTCTGCAGGTCGTCCCCGGCATCAGAATCGCCGCGCCCCGCGACGAGGCGACGCTCCGCGAGCTGCTGGGGGAGGCGGTCGCGATCGACGACGGCCCGACCGTGATCCGCTACCCGAAGGGGCCGGTCGGCGATCCGCTTCCGGCGCTGCGGCGGACCCCGGAGGGCGTTGACGTGCTCGCCGAGACCGCGGACGACGGCGCCGATGTGCTCTTCGTGACCGTCGGTCCGATGGCCAGGATCGCGCTCGACGCGGCGGCCCTGCTCGCCGAGGAGGGCATCACCTCGACCGTGATCGACCCGCGCTGGGTGGTACCCGTGAACGAGGCGGTGACCGAGCTCGCCCGGCGGCACCGACTGCTGATCAGCATCGAGGACGGCATCCGCGTCGGGGGAGTGGGCACCCGGATCCGGCAGGCACTGCGCGACGCCGGCGTGGACACCGCGGTCGGCGAGCTCGGCGTGCCCGACGAGTTCCCGGAGCACGCGACGCGCGGTGAGCTGCTTGCGGAGGCGGGCCTCACTGCCGAGCGAATCGCGGCCGACGTGGCCGAGCAGGTGCGCGGCACCCGAATCCCGATCGCGCGCCCCGAGTAGGCGTGGCCCTGCGCCCGCGCAGAACCTCCTGATCCGTCATTCCGCGCTCGTGCAGCGAGTCGCAGGATCCAAGCCGATCGAGACCGAGGTGGATCCTGCGACTCCGTACTGCGTGCTCCGCGCAGAATGACGGGCGGAGGAACCTTACCCGTGGGTTCCCGCGATCGGCGGGTGGTGGAATTTGTCGCCGAAGGCGCGCTCGCTGGCACCGACCCGATCGAGGTAGGGCGTCGCCCCGCCCGCCTGGAACGGCCAGCCGGCGCCGAGGATCATGCAGAGGTCGATGTCCTCGGCCGCGGCGACCACGCCCTCGTCGAGCATGAGCTTGATCTCGTTCGCCAGTCCCTCCTGCACGCGGCGGAGGATCTCCTCCTCGGCGACGGGGGAGGTGCCGAGGATCAGCGCCTTCTTCGCGGCCTTCGAGAGGTCGACGACCTTGCCGTGCTTGTCCTTCTCGACGACCTGCTCGAGGTCTGCGGCGCGGTGCAGGTTCTCGGAGGCGTAGAAGCGGTCGGGGAATGCACCGACCATCGTGTCCTGCACGTGGGCGGCGACCTTCCAACCGACCAGGTCGATCAGCTCGAAGGGGCCCATGGGCAGCCCGATCGGGGCGTAGGCCCGCTCCACGGCGGCGACCGGGGTGCCGTCGTCCAGGGCACGGGCGGCCTCGCCGAAGACCTTCGCCAGCAGTCGGTTCACGACGAAGCCGGGCCGGTCGGCCGTGATCACCGCGCTCTTGCCGAGTCGCTTCGCAACCTCCATCGCGGTCGCGAGCGTCGCCTCGTTCGTGGTCGGCACCTTCACGACCTCGATCAGCGGCATCACGGCAACCGGGTTGAAGAAGTGGAAGCCGACGAGGCGCTCGGGGTGCGCGAGCTTCGCTCCGATGTTCTCGACCGAGAGGGACGAGGTGTTCGTCGCGATGATCGCCGTCTCGGCGATGATCGGCTCGATCTCCGCGAAGACCTGCTGCTTGACGCCGAGCTCCTCGAACACGGCCTCGATCACCCAGTCGCAGTCGGCGTAGAGCGACTTATCGGTCGTGCCCTGCACGAGGGCGCGCACCTGGTTCGCGTCGTCGGGCGTCAGGCGCCCCTTCTCGAGCATCTTGTCGATCTCGCCGCGGATGTAGTCGAGCCCCTTGTCGACTCTGGCCTGATCGATATCGGTGATGAGGACCGGCACCCGCAATTTCCGGGCGAACAGGAGGGCGAACTGGCTCGCCATCAGCCCGGCGCCGATGATCCCGACCTTCTGCACCTTTTGGGCGAGCTCCTTGGGCGGGGCGCCGGCCGGACGCTTGGCCCGCTTCTGCACGAGGTCGAAGGCGTAGATCGAGGCGTGGAACTGGTCGCCCGAGATCAGCGACGTCAGCGCCTCGTCCTCCCGTGCGAAGCCTGCGGCGATATCGCCGTCCTTCGCTGCGGCGAGCAGATCCAGCGCGAGGTACGGAGACTTCGCTGCGGTGCCGATCCGGCCCTTGAGCGTGTCCCGCGCGATCTTGATGGCGATCGGCCATTTCGTCAGGCGCTCCATCTTGCCCGGGACATTCGGCCGTTCGACGGTGATCGCCCCGTTCAGCACGCCGTCCGCCCAGCGGACCGAACGCTCCAGGAAGCTCGCCGCACCGAACATGACGTCGAAGAGCCCCGCGTCGAGCGCATCCTTCGGCTTCAGCATGCGGTTGTTCTTGAGCGGGTTGGAGACGATGATCTCGATCGCCTTCTCGATGCCGACGAGGTTCGGGACGATCGTGGCACCGCCCCACCCGGGGATGAGGCCGAGGAACACCTCGGGGAAGGCGAGTGCCGCGGTGGAGGAGTCGAGCGTGCGGTAGTCGCAGTTCAGGGCGATCTCCATCGCTCCGCCGAGGGCGAGCCCGTTGACGAAGGCGAAGGAGGGCACGCCGAGCTTGCCGAGCTTCCCGAGCACGAAGTGGCCGTACTGGGCCATCAGCCGCGCGTTCTCCTCGTTCGCCAGCGTGGAGACCTTCGACAGGTCGGCGCCCGCGGCGAAGATGAAGGGCTTGCCGGTCACCGCGACGGCGCGGATTTCGCCGCTCCCGGCGCGTGCGGCGAGCGCGTCGAGCGCGGCCCCGAGCTCCTGGAGCGTGCGGGGGCCGAGAGTGTTCGGCCGCGTGTGGTCGTGCCCGTTGTCGAGGGTGATCAGGGCGAGTACGCCGCCGGAGGGGAGGGCGACGTCGCGCACGTAGCTGTGCGTGACCACCTCACCCGTGTCGCGGCCCCCGTCGGAGGCGGGGCCGGCGGCGTCGAGGAGCGGAGTGAAATCGATGGCGGTGTAGTCGGTCATGGTCACTTCTTCCCCTTCTTCCCGTCGAAATGCGGGTTCTCCCAGATCACGGTGCCGCCCTGGCCGAGGCCGACGCACATCGCGGTGAGCCCGTAGCGGACGTCCGGTCGCTGCTCGAACTGGCGCGCGAGCTGGAGCATCAGGCGCACGCCGGAGGCGGCGAGCGGATGGCCGAAGGCGATGGCGCCGCCCCAGGGGTTCACCCGGGGGTCGTCGTCGGCGATGCCGAAGTGGTCGGTGAAGGAGAGCACCTGCACGGCGAAGGCCTCGTTGAGCTCGAAGATGCCGATGTCGTCGATCTCGAGGCCGGCGCGCCGCAGGGCCTTCTCCGTCGAGGGGACCGGCCCGAGACCCATGACCTCGGCGGGCACGCCGGCGAAGGCGAAGCCGACCATCCGCATCTTCGCGCTCAGCCCGAGCTCCTTCGCGGTGTCCGCGCCGGCGAGGATCGACATGGTCGCGCCGTCCGTGAGCGGCGAGGACGTGCCGGCGGTCACCCGTCCGTGCGGCCGGAACGGGGTCTTGAGCCCGGCGAGATCGTCCATCGTGGTGTTGGGGCGGCGGCCCTCATCCTCGGTCGCGAGCCCCCAGCCCGCTTCCGAGCGGAACGCGACGGGGACGAGATCCGACTGGATGTCGCCGCGGTCGTAGGCCGCCTGGACCTTGTGCTGGCTGAGCATGCCGAAGCGGTCGGCCCGTTCCTTGGTGAGCTGCGGGAACCGGTCGTGCAGGCGCTCGGCGGTGACTCCCATGTTCAGGGCGTCGGGGCTGACGATCTTCTCCGAGACGAAGCGGGGGTTCGGGTCGGCATCGAGGCCGATCGGGTGGCGGCCCATGTGCTCGACGCCGCCGGCGATCGCGACGTCGTAGTGGCCGGCGCCGATCGCGCTGCCGGTGAGGGCGACCGTGGTCATGGCGCCCGCGCACATGCGGTCGAGCGCGAAGCCCGGGACGGAGATCGGCAGGCCGGCGAGGATCGCGGCCGTGCGCCCGAGGGTGAGCCCCTGGTCGCCCTGCTGGGTCGTCGCGGCGATGCCGACGTCGTCGACGCGGTCGAGGGGGAGCCCGGGGTTGCGCTCCAGCAGCCCCTGCAGTGCCTTCACCGCGAGGTCGTCGGCACGGGTGCCCCAGTACATGCCCTTTTCACCGGCGCGCCCGAACGGGGTGCGGACCCCGTCCACGAACACGACTTCTCTCTGTCCGGCCACTGTTCCTCCTTTGAAACGAGCCTGTGCATCCGAGCCTTCTCCGTGTCGGCGAAGGCCACGCATTCAATACTAGGAATGATGATCGGTCGCGGGGCGATGCGGTACGGAATCACGATCCGAGCTCCGGGGCACCCGCACTGGATTATGCGACCTCTACAAAAGCAGCAGAGATCAATGGTGCAGTAATCACAATCTGCCAGGGTCGTGCGCCGAGTGCGGCGAGTCGTTCCGACACCGCCTCCGCGGTCGCCGGACGAGGCGGATCCCAGGCCACGCGACGGAGCGTGTCTGGAGTGAGCAGGTTCTCGACCGGCATGTGCTGCCGTTCCGCTTCGGCCGCCACCGCCTCCCGGGCCGCGGCGAGCCGTGCCGCCGCATCCGGGTGCCGCTGCGCCCAACCCCGGTGATGGGGCATGGCGTCGCGATCCCGCGGTCGGGGCCCCGGAGGGTCGTCCGTGGTCTTACCGCGCAGCGAGGCGCGCCACCAGCGATCGAGTTCGCTACGGCTCGCCCGGCCGGTGAAGTCCTTGTTGGCGGCCAGTTGGCCGGCGGATCGCGGCTGCGCCTGGGCCGCCACCACGATCGAGGAGTCGGGGAGCAGGCGCCCGGGAGCGACATCCTTCTCGCGGGCGAGCTCGTCACGGGCGAGCCAGAGCTCCCGAGCGATCGCGAGCTCCCGCGGGGACTTCAGCCGGTTGCCCCCGTTGAGGCGGCGCCACGGCTCGGCCTGCGGCGCCTTCGGGGGCCGGATCCGCGTCGCCTCGAACTCCTGCTCCGCGATATCGCGTTTGCCCTGCGCATCGAGCTCGGCCGCGATGGCGTCGCGCAGCTCGGGCAGAAGAGCGACGTCGAGCGCCGCGTACTCGAGCCAGTCGTCCGGGAGCGGCCGCCTCGACCAGTCCGCGGCCGAGTGCGCCTTGTGCAGCCTGATCCCGAGCAGGCGCTCGACCAGGCTGCCGAGGCCCACGCGTTCGAAGCCGAGCAGACGCGAGGCGAGTTCCGTGTCGAAGAGGCGCTCAGGTGTGAGGCCGAGCGCTGCGAGGCAGGCCAGATCCTGACTCGCGGAGTGCAGGATCCACTCGTCCTCGCCCAAGACGTCCGAACCGAGCGCCTCGGCGAGCGGGGCGAAGCGGTCGATCCCGACGGGATCGAAGAGGAAGGTGCCGGCGCCACGGCGGAAGACCTGCACCAGATAGGCATCGGAGCCGTAGCGGAAGCCCGAAGCCCGCTCCGCGTCGACGCCGACCGGACCGGATCCGGCTGCGAGCATCTCGGCGGCGTGCTCGACCCCGCCATCGTCGACCACCATCGTCCAGTCCGTGTCGAGCTCGTGCTGCTCGAGCACCTCGGCGGGTTCTGCCTCCCGGGAATCCGTGCTCATGCGCGACTGCCGCGCTGCGCGCGCTTCGCCCCGAGCGAGGCGACCCCCTCCTGATGCGGCAGGCCGGCGAGCAGGCAGAGCAGCTCGCCCCAGGCCTCCGCATGCGCGCCGAAGCCGCCGCCCTGCGGCGTCCAGGAGGCGCGGATCTCGATCTGGGCGGCATCGCCCTGGCTCTCCAGCGTGCCGAAGCCGGTCGAGAGCGTCTTCGTGGCCGTGCCCGAGGCGTACGTGTACTCCGCCCCCCGGGAATCGAGCGCATCGACGAGCCAGGACCAGGCGACGTCGGCGATGAACGGGTCGACTCCGATCTCCATCTCGAGCGGCGCCTGCGCGAAGCAGACGATGCGGAACTCTCCGCCCCACTCATCCGCCGAATCGGGATCGTGCATCAGCACGAGACGCCCGGCGCCGTAGGGAGAGTCGCCCTCGTCGTCCGCAGGATGGGAGGAGCCGTGCGCCACGCCCGCCGCGAAGGCGACGGAACGCGGAGCGATCCGCTCGGGAGCCGGGATCTCCCGCACCTGCAGTTCCCGCCGGAGCTGTGCTGCGCGCAACTCCGCCGCCGCGGCGTCGAACACCGCGTCGTCGCTCGATCCTTCAGCCTTCACACAGCAGAGACTAGGCTTCCCGTCCGGGCGCACCGGGTTGCCACGCCGGGGAAGAGGAAGGGCGGACCCCGGGGTCGGCGTACGCAACCCGCGGCCCCGGCTAGACTGGTCGGCGATGTCCGATTCCTCGCAGCACAGTTCCGCCCGCCTCGTCGATCGTCATCCCGACATCGCCGGAACCGAACTGGTGGCTCGGATGGTACCGCCCCGGCAGTTCAACGGGGCGACGTTCGACTCCTATCGTCCGGACGACGACCACCCGTCCCAGGCCGAGGCCAGGGACACGCTCCGCCGTTTCGCGGAGCCGGCGCAGCCGATCGCCCACGGAGGCCTGTTCGGGCGGAAGAAGAAGGCCGAGGCCCAGCCGGCTCCGACGAAGCCGGGGGTCTATCTCGACGGCGGCTTCGGCGTGGGCAAGACGCACCTGCTCGCCGCGACCTGGCACGCGACCGCGGGGCGCAAGTACTTCGGCACCTTCATCGAGTACACCGCGCTGGTGGGGGCACTGGGCTATGCGGGCGCGATCGGCGTGCTGCAGGGCGCCCGCCTCATCTGTATCGACGAGTTCGAGCTCGACGATCCCGGCGACACCATGCTGATGACCCGCCTCATCGGCGACCTGGTGAAGACCGGATCGCGTATCGTCGCCACGTCGAACACGCCGCCGAACGCACTGGGCGAGGGCAGGTTCGCGGCCGCCGACTTCCTGCGCGAGATCCAGGCGATGTCCGATCGCTTCGTGACCATCCGCATCGACGGGGTCGACTACCGGCAGCGCGATATCGACGGCGAGGCGGTCGTGCTGAGCGACGACGCCTACCGCTTCACCCTTGCCGACGTCGCGGCATCCGGTGAGCGGATGACCGACGACGCCTTCGACGAGCTCATCGCCCACCTGGCCACCGTGCATCCGTCGAGCTACGTCGGCATGCTCGGAGGCGTGCAGACCATCGGCCTGCGCGAGGTCCATGAGCTCACGGACCAGTCCGCTGCGCTGCGCTTCGTCGCGTTCATCGACCGCGTCTACGACGCGCAGATCCCGATCCGCGCGACCGGCGTGCCGCTCACCTCGATCTTCGGGGGCGGCATGCTCGACGGCGGCTACCGCAAGAAGTACCTGCGCTGCATGTCGCGGCTCAACGCGCTCACGCAGGGCACGGTCGAGGCGTGAACGAGCTCGCCGAGCTGCTCGGCGGACTGCCGCCCTGGGCTCAGCTGCTCGGTCTGCTGCTGCTCGGCGGGCTCGCCGTGGGCCTCCGCCGCCGGAACTCGGCGAGATCGCGATCGGGCGGATCGAGATCCGGGACGCCCCGCTCCTCGAGGCCGCGATCTTCGCAGCAGCGATCCTCGGCTCCGGCGGTGCTCCGCTCCGATCGATCAGACGGATCCGATCCCTCCGCGGCGCACGCGCAGGACCCGGGGGAGAGTCCCGGCAGATGGGGCGACGAGGCGACGCGCGATCTGACGTCCGCGGAGATCCGGAGGCTGGAACCGAGCTACGCTCCAGAGATCGACGGAGAGCCCGATCCCGGAGAAATCGTATGGACCTGGGTGCCCTACGCCGAGAACGACGGACGCGGCAAGGATCGGCCGGTGCTGATCATCGCCCGAATCGACGACGAGACGTTCGCAGGATGCTACCTCAGCACGAAGCAGCATCGCGGTTTCGTCTCCGTGGGCACCGGAGGCTGGGATGCGCAGGGCCGTGAGAGCTTCCTCGCCCCCGATCGTGTGCTCCGAGTCCACGCCGACGGCATGCGCCGCGAGGGGCATGTGCTTTCGAAGGATCGATTCGTGCGCGCGGTGCAGGCCGTCGCGGCGTATCGCGGCGCTGGCGGCTGAGCGCGCTGCTCGTCGGGCGCGGCCGGTCTCAGCGACGCGTGAACACGATGTGGGTGACCCCGCTCGGAGTGGTCGTCGACTCGACGTCGTAGTCGCGCTCGAGGCCCTCGAGTCCCGTCCACAGCGCTGCACCGCGACCGAGCAGGATGGGCACCTGCACCACGTGGAGCATATCGACGAGTCCGCGCTTCAGGAACTCGCGCACCGTGGTGGGGCCGCCGCCGAGCCGGACGTCCAGGCCGCCGGCTGCCTCGAAGGCCGCCTCCAACGCGGCCTCCGGCGTCGTGTCGAGAAACTGGAAGGTCGTCTCCCCGACCTGGAGCGCGGGCCTCGGGCGGTGCGTCAGCACGATGACGGGGGAGTGAAACGGCGGCTCCTCGCCCCACCAGCCGCGCCATTCGGGGTCGTCCTGCCAGCCAGGAGGGCCGAACTTGCCGGCCCCCATGATCTCGGCACCGATCCCCTCCAGACTGCGCCGTGCGAAGACGTCGTCGGGCTCATGGGCCGGGTCGACCGCCTGCCGTTCGCGATCGCCGGTCATCCCCTGGAAGGTCGGGGTGGGGAAGTACCACTCCATCAACCGCGTACCCGCATGACCGAACGGGGTCTGGAGGCTCTGGCCCGCGCCGGAGCCGAATCCGTCGAGCGAGACGGCCAGGTTGTGCGCGCGCAGCTTTGCCATGAGTGGGCTCCTTCGAACTTTCGGTCGGGATCCCAGTATGCGCTCGAGCCGGTACCCGGCGCAGCCCGGAGGGCGTACAGTCGCCGGCGCTATGCTGCGGGTATGACGTGGGAGATCGTGCCGGACCAGACGCCGCCGAACCGGAACCCCGGCGGTCGGTCGCCCTGGTGGCTGCTGGTCGCGGTCGGTGCGCTCGTCTCAGCCGCAGGGGCCGCGCTGCTCGTCTGGCCGTTCATCGCGGCCACGTGGCTCCTGTCGATCCTTTTCGGCACGGTGCTGATCGCGAACGGTCTCGCGATCCTCGTTCGCGGCCGCGGGCCGCTCGCCGCAGTCGGCGGGGTCGTGCTCCTCCTCGCCGGCGTCCTCGCGATCCTGTTCGCGGAGTTCACCGCGGGGGCGATCGTCACCTTCTTCGCGGTCGCGCTCCTCGCGCTCGGGGCGGCCTGGCTGATCCTCGGTCTCGGTCTCGCGCAGCGCGGGTCCGCCCTCGTGGTCGCGCCGGCGCTCCTGCTCATGCTCGCGGGCATCTTCGGCCTGGTCTGGCCGTCCGTCGCGCTCGCCCTGATCGCGGTCGTCGCCGGCCTGTGCACCCTCGCGCTCGGCGCTTCGATGATCTGGGGCGCGCTCGCCCTCCGGCGCGCCGTCAAGGGGCCGTTCGGATCGGCTTGAACCCCGAGCGCATTCGCCCGAGCCGACATCCGCCGCTCAGCCCCATTCCTCGAGCGTGTCAGCGAGGGAGCGCTCGAGGAGGGCGCGCAGCGCGTCGCGGTCGATCCCCGTCAACCGGGTGAGGTAGAGGCAGACCTTGCTGGCGCGATGCCGGCCGAGCGCCGCCATGAGGTCGGGCCAGCGCTCCGAGAAATCGTTGCTCAAGTAGATCGTGTGCCTCGTCGGACCGGGGGCGAAGGCGAGCAGGGGAGCCCGGCCGCCGTGTCCGCTCTCGTAGCGGTACTCGTACTCGCCGAAGCCGATGATGCGGCCGGCCCAGACCACCGGTGCCGCGCCGCTGACCTCGCGATGCAAAGCCAGTAGTTCTTCGGCCTCCGCCCGTCGCGGTCCCGTCGCGCGGTCGAGTACTTCGTCGACCGGGATGTCCGAAGGGGACATCGCGGGCTGCTTCGATGCCATAGGGGCTCCTGTACGGATTCGGTGGGCGATACCAGACTCGAACTGATGACCTCTTCCGTGTGAAGGAAGCGCGCTACCAACTGCGCCAATCGCCCCTCGGCAGCGCTGCGACGCGTTGCCAACCTCAACGACTATACACGGATTTCACGGCCGTCGTGACCACCCCATCCGGGCGCCACGCCGGTGGTATCGGGCGAGATCGGCGGGAACCCGCGGGTCTGCCGTCACATTCCGCGCGCGATTTGCGATGGCCCGGGAACACCCCCTATAGTCATTCAGGTACGCGGCAACGTGTACGTGCGGATGTAGCGCAGTTGGTAGCGCATCACCTTGCCAAGGTGAGGGTCGCGAGTTCGAGTCTCGTCATCCGCTCCAGTGGCCCGTTCAGGCGGGCCGCTTGTGGTGTCAACCACTCCGGTGGCGTGGCCGAGAGGCGAGGCAGCGGCCTGCAAAGCCGTATACACGGGTTCGAATCCCGTCGCCACCTCGCTACAATTGAACAGCCTGAACAGGCGCGATTGGCGCAGCGGTAGCGCGCTTCCCTGACACGGAAGAGGTCACTGGTTCGATCCCAGTATCGCGCACAGATAAAACCCCCGATCAGTCGGGGGTTTTTCTTTTTCGGCGCGCCCAGCGCGGGTGAGAGGCTACGGGCTACGGGTTACGGGTTACCGGCCCTCCATCCCGGCCCCATCCATCCCTGCCCGGCCGTACCCCGACTCCCGGTTCGGGGGTTACCGGCCAAAACGTGTGGATGGCGTTGGGCGTGTCATCCTCTGCCTGCCCAGCCGCTTCGGAGCCAGAGCCC
>NZ_JBHSRW010000039.1:0-16212 GCF_042659205.1 Leucobacter soli | reverse complement strand
GCCGGGATCAGACGGAACGCCTCATGAAACTCGCAGGGGTGCGCGGGGTCAGGAAATCGAAGCGGATATTCACTACTCGCCCTGACAAGGCGCTGGCATTGCCTGCTGATCTTGTGAACCGGAGATTCGTCGCCGACGAGCCGCGCAGGCTCTGGGTCTGTGATGTGACGTATGTGGCGACCTGGTCCGGGTTCGCGTATGTTGCGTTCGTGACGGACGTGTACTCGCGCAGGATCGTGGGCTGGAACGTGGCCTCGACTCTTAAATCGGAGATTCTGCCGATGCAAGCGCTCGATATGGCGGCATGGCAGGTTGGCGGCCGACTCGACGGGCTTATCCATCACGCGGACCACGGGTCGAACTACACTGCCATGGTCTATACCGATCGCATCCAAGAACTTGGTGCGGTTCCCTCGACCGGGACGGTCGGCGACAGTTTCGATAACGCGATGGCCGAGGCAGTAAACAACCTCTATAAGACCGAGCTGATCCGTCAGCAAGGGCCATGGCGGACGGTCGAGCAGGTCGAACTCGCGACCCTTGAATACGTGTGGTGGTGGAACCATGAGAGGCTGCACGGGGAGCTTGATATGCGCACCCCGGTCGAGGTCGAGCAGGCATACTACGCTGAGACCGAGACGCTTCTGTCACCGACGAGCTGACAGGAAAACCGGTCGGAACAAGAACCAGGCCAATTCAGTTCAACCGTTGCCTCCCACCTCGCGCCGGCTCAGACAATGCCCAGAGCCGGCGATCTCTCGCGGTTCGCTCGAACGGGCTATCACGCGTCTTGCAGATGCGGTTTCGCAAGCCTTGTTCACGTCAGGAGTCACGCCCGCGTCAATCCGCCGAAGTCTCAGGTCGGTCGACCTAGATATGACGGTGCGAGCCTGCTTCCCGAAGGCGACTGGAATGGGTGAGATACCGACGCACCTTCCCATATGACGGTGGCGATCATGGTGATGACCACTGGTGATGGGTGCCGCTATCTGTTCAACTCGGTCGTGACCTGCGATGGCGACCGCGATGTGGCCGCCGCGTCAACGAGGTGGTGCCGGGAATCTGGAACGCTCCTCTGACCAGATAGCGGGTTGCGCGAGGTTTCCCACCGCAACCCCCGACGCAACCCCCGGTTGAGACGCGAGAGGAGGCGGTCTCGATGCGCGTGACGAGCGCCGACGACGGCTACAGGAATCTACTGCACCCCGTGGGCGTGATGATGTTGACCGGAGCCTTTCGGTGCCGCCGCCCCACTACTTTCCCGAAGCCGGCCGCTTCCGCCCGCTGACTCGGCTCCGGCCCCACCCAACTTGATCGAGGCCGCTCATCGCGGGCGCGGAAAACCGAACGGCCTGTGAACGCTACCTTCACGGTCAGCTGGGTTCAGCGGTCGTCTCCGCTCAGCCAACAGCGACGCCGAAGAGCAGGCCGATGAGGTAAGTCGCAAGCATCGTCGCTGAGCCCATCACCACGTTCCGGAGGATGGCCCGGCCGCGCGGGGCCCCGCCGAGGGCGGCGCTGATCCAGCCGGTGAGGAACAAGCCGATCACCACTGCGACCGCGGCGATCCAGACGCGGTTCTCGCCGAATGGCAAAAGGATCATTACGAGCGGGATGAGCGCTCCCAGCGCGAACGAGACGAATGACGAGACAGCCGCCGCCCAGGGGCTGGTGAACTCTTCGGGGTCGATTCCGAGTTCAACCTCTGCATGGGCTGCAAGGGCGTCCTTCGCGGTGAGCTCGACCGCGACCTGATGCGCGAGGTCGTCCGAGAGCCCACGCTGACGGTAGAGGCCGGCGAGTTCTTCGAGTTCTTCCTGAGGTATGGTCTCGAGTTCCCATTTTTCCTTGGCGACCAGCGCCTTCTCGGTATCGCGCTGGGTACTCACCGAGACGTACTCGCCTCCGGCCATCGAGAATGCGCCAGCGACCACTGCGGCGATTCCTGCCGTGGCGATCGCGAGAACGTTGTTCGGGGTCGCCGCGGCGACACCGATCACGACGCCAGCGGTCGAGACGATGCCGTCGTTCGCTCCCAGTACCCCGGCGCGCAACCAGTTGAGTCGCTGGCCAGTGCCCCGGTCGTGAGGTTCGCCGGGATGGGCTTGGGGTACTGTTTTTCTAGCCATGGCTCGGTGCCTCCATAGTGATTCTCAGTGGGTTCGCTGGCTCTCTCGGCCTGTCAGCGGTGTGCGCTGTGCGCCGCCCGCGTTGGCTCGCGATGCCTTGAGTTTGCGCTCGGCGCGCGGACCGACGGCGCGCAGCGCGCCGAGGATTGCGACCAGGTCGACGACTTCTTGGAGCCAGGCCCCGATCAACGCTGGAAGGAACCCGAACGCTGCGACGAGCATGAGACCCACGCTGATGATGATGCCGAGCCAGATGCTCTGGAGAGCGATCCGCACCGTGTCCTTTCCCACACGTACCGCCAGGGGGAGGGAAGTGAGGGTGTCGTATCGGTTCACGATGTCGGCGGACTCGCTCGCGGCGGTCGCGCCGCGAGCTCCCATCGCGAAGCCGATATCGGCTGCGGCGAGTACGGGGGCGTCGTTGAGGCCGTCGCCGACCATGATGAGCGGTCTGGGCTGCACCGCGCTCACAATGCTCACCTTGTCGGAGGGCCGGCACTCGGCGTGCACCTCGTTGATCCCGAGACCCGCGGCGATCGGTTCGGCTGTGGCTGCCACGTCGCCGGTGACCATGAGCGTGCGCTCGGCCCCGAGTCGCTGCAACTCTCCGAGCGCCTGCGCAGCCTCGTCTCGTGTCTGGTCGCGCATCACGATCGCGCCCGCGAAGCGGTCGTCGAGGGCGACGTAGATTGCGAGTTCACCGGGCTCCAGCGGGGCGAGCGCGAGGGCCGGGGCGAACTCGCGGAGCCAGGAGGGCTTGCCCACCCGCACCGTCGTCGCCGCATCCTCCGCGTTGTCGGATGCGAACTCCGCGGCGACGCCGTTGGTGGCGATCTCCTCGGCTCCGAGCGCGTCCAGCAGCGGGTATCCGTGCTGCTTGGCCGCCACGACGACGGACTCTGCGAGTACGTGGGACGAGTACACCTCGGCCGATGCGGCGAACTGGAGCACGCTCATCTCGTCGAAGCCGGGCTCGGCAAGGATGCGTTCGAGCGCGGGCCGCCCGGTCGTGATGGTGCCGGTCTTGTCGAACGCGGCGGAGCGTACCCGCGAGAGCTGTTCGAGAGTGCCGCCGCCCTTCACGATGAGCCCGAAGCGCGCAGCTCGGCTCATGCCACCGAGGAACGCGACCGGTGCGGCGATCAGCAGCGGGCACGGGGTCGCGACCACCAGCACCTCGGCGAACCTGACCGCCTCTCCGCTGACCCCCCACGCTATGCCTGCGATGATGAGCGAGAGCACCGTGAACGGCACCGCATAACGGTCGGCGAGGCGCACCACCTTCGCCTTGCTCCCCGCAGCCTGCTCGACCAAGCGCACGATCTGCTGATACTCGCTGTCCGAGGCGAGCGCAACAGCCCGCATCGTGACCGCTGTCGCACCGTTCACCACTCCGCTGGAGACGCGCTCGCCCGCGACTCGCTCGACCGGCAGGCTCTCGCCCGTGAGCGAGGACTCGTCGAGCACGGCGTGCTCCGACACGAGCACCGCGTCCACGGGCACGAGCGCACCGGGCCGCACGAGCAGCAGATCGCCGACCTTGACGGCTTCGACCGGCACGTCCTCGGCGACCCTCTCGGCAGTCGGGCCGCCCGCCGGGGCGGCATCGCCCCGCAGCAACCGGGTCGCCTGCTGCGGGGCTTTGCGCAGCAGCGCGGTGAGCTCGCGCTTCGAGCGGTTCGCGGCGTAGTCTTCGAGCGCCGCGCCGCCGGTGAGCATCAGCACGACCACGAGCGCAGCCCACGGCTCGCCGACGGTCACCGCCGCCGCAATCGCGGTGACCGCGAGGATGTCGAGCCCGGCGTGGCCCTTGAGGAGCTGGCGGATCATGCCGACCGCCTCCCAGCCCGCGATTGCCAGCGCGTACGCGCCGACGAGCCATGGGGCGGTTTCGCGTGCAGGGGTCGCGAGCAGGATCAGGCCAATCGCCGCAACCAACAGGGTCACGAACACCAGCGGATACGCCCCGGTCGCGGCAGAAACTCGTCTCACGCTGCAAGCTTCCCAGATCGCGGGCGTCGGCGCATCGGGGGCGAGCCTTGCCTCAGCATGCTTCGGACTCGACCGCGGGCGTGGTTCAGAGCAGCAACGCCCCCAGTCCGGCAGCCCCCAGCACCACCGCCCACGCGGGCGCCCTCCACGCGGTCAGCGCGACGAACGCTATTACGGCGATCACGAGAGAGTGCAGTCCGGTGACGCCCTCGGTGAAGACCGGATCGTACAGGGCCGCCGCGAGTAAGCCAACGACACCCGCATTCACCCCCATCTAGGCTCGTTGCACGCGGGGGGCTCGGCGCAGCCGCTCCCAGAACGGCAACACACCGATGACGAGAAGCGCGGAGGGGAGGAACACCGCAATTAGAGCGATCGATGCTCCGAGCGCCCCCGAGGGGCCGCTCATCGTGACCGCGCCAAGGAAAGCGGAGAACGTGAACAAAGTGATAAATATGACTGTGAAATGTGGCGATGATCCGGATCGAGTAGCAAAGCGGTTGGGGTAACATTCGCTCATTCCGTTTCAATGGCAAGGAGACGGAGGAACTCGTCCGCCATCTCGAGTTGCTTTACGAGCTTTTCGCGTCGCTCCATCGCGTCTTGCCGGAAATCTTCTAGCGTGCGGCGTGCGTCCTCTTGGTCAGCGCCAGACGGCGAAGCGCTATCGATAGCGTGCAGTAGATCGCCCATCTGGTCGAGAGAGTAGCCGAGGGGCTTCATCCGGCGGATGAGCATCAGCCGGTCGTAGTCGCCCTCGGTATACAGCCGGAAGCCTCCCTCAGAACGTCCCGACGGTGCGAGGAGGCCGATCTCGTCATAGTGACGAATGGTGCGCAGGGACAGTTCTGTGCGTTGGGCGAGCTCGCCAATATGCATCATTCCCACATCGCTCATCCCGAAGTTATCCTCTTCTCGCTTCGCACCAAATCTCCCGTTACGTTAGGGTTGATGGGTGTGACCACTAGCACCACTGTAGAAGACCGCAAGCGGTATCGCCCTGAACCTTCCGTACGCACGGCGCTTAAGACCCCGCGCCTCCTCACCCGAGAAGCGCTTGCGGGGCTGGTGGTCGCGCTCGCGCTGATCCCGGAGGCGATCTCGTTCTCGATCATTGCGGGCGTTGACCCGAAGGTCGGGTTGTTCTCGTCGTTCATCATGGCGATCACGATCGCATTCGTGGGCGGTCGCCCCGCGATGATCACCGCAGCCACCGGTGCGATCGCACTGGTCATCGCACCGGTCGCCCGTGACCACGGGATGGACTACTTCATTGCAACCGTGCTCCTCGCCGGCCTCTTGCAGATCGTGCTGGCGGTGTTCGGTGTGGCGAAGCTGATGCGCTTCATCCCGCGCAGCGTCATGGTCGGGTTCGTCAACGCACTCGCGATCCTCATCTTCATGGCGCAGGTGCCCGAACTCCTCGGCGTGCCGTGGATGGTCTACCCGCTGATCGCTATCGGCTTGCTGATCATGGTCTTCATGCCGAAGATCACCAAGGTGGTCCCGGCCCCACTCGTGTCGATTATCGTCGTCACCGCGGCCGTGGTTGTTTTCGCGATTAACGTGCCAGCCGTCGGCGACAAGGGCGAACTGCCCCGCAGCCTGCCCGAACTATTCATCCCGAATGTGCCGCTCACCTTCGAGACGCTCACAATCATCGCCCCCTACGCCCTCGCCATGGCGCTGGTCGGGCTGATGGAGTCGCTCATGACGGCGAAGCTCGTCGATGATGTCACCGATACGCACTCGAACAAGACGCGCGAGTCCTGGGGGCAGGGCGTCGCGAACATCGCCTCAGGCATCTTTGGCGGGATGGGCGGGTGCGCGATGATCGGACAGACGATGATCAACGTGAAAGCGTCGGGTGCGCGCACGCGAATCTCCACTTTCCTCGCGGGCGTGTTCCTCCTCATCCTGATCGTTGCCCTCGGCGACATAGTGGCGATCATCCCGATGGCAGCTCTCGTGGCGGTGATGATCATGGTGTCCGTGGGCACCTTTGATTGGCATTCCATCAGGCCGTCTACGCTGAAGCGGATGCCGAAGAGCGAGACCACGGTCATGGTCGTGACGGTCGCGGTCGTCGTCGCGACCCATAACCTCGCGATCGGTGTGGTGGTCGGGGTGTTCGTCGCGTCGGTGATGTTCGTGCGCCGTGTCGCGCACTTCGTGACTGTCAAGCGTGAAGTGATGGAGCACTTCGGTGAGGAGCGCGCCTATTACACGGTCGTCGGTGAGTTGTTCTTCGCTTCGAGCAACGATCTGACCACCCAGTTCGAGTACGCTCAGGATCCCGGACAAGTGGTGGTCGATATGACGCAGTCGCATATCTGGGATGCGTCGACCGTGGCCGCGCTCGATGCGATCGTGACGAAGTACGAGCAGCATGGCAAGGCGGTCGAGCTGATCGGGATGAACGAGTATACGACTGCGTTCCACACGAGGCTTACCGGCGGGCTTGGCGCCGGGCACTGACCTCTGTCTGGTTATCCGATGATAGGTCGTTCGTCAGGAAGCCGGAAGAGCTCCTTGCGCTGTCGTACGGCGAGGGCGGACGCGAGTGCGATCGGGCCGACGCGTCCGACGAGCATGAGCGCAGAGAGCACATATTTCCCGAATGGGCCGACTTCCGCGGAGATCCCGACAGATAGACCGCAGGTCGCGAATGCGGAGATCGTCTCGAACAGGAGGCGATCGAGGGTGGCGTCGCTCACGGTAGTGAGCAGGGCGGTGGCGGTGAGCACGAGCGTGGCACCGAGGAACACGACGCTAATCGCGAGTCTGAGGGTGCTGTTCGGGATCCTGCGGCCTGCGGCGTTGGTGTGCTGAGTGCCTTTCGCTTCGGCCCAGATCGCGAGAAACAGTACGGCGAGGGTGGTGACCTTGATGCCGCCGGCGGTGGAGCCGGATCCGCCGCCGACGAACATGAGCGCGTCGCTGAGAAGCATCGTCGTCGCCGTCATCGATTCCGTGTCGACGACGGCGAAACCGCCCGAGCGCAGCATCGCTGACGCGAAGAGCGCGTTTCCGATCTTCGCCCACCAGGTCTCACCGCCGATCGTGGCCGGGTTCGCCCACTCGAATCCCGCCCAGGCGACCGTGCCGAGCACGAACAGCACGATGGTAGTGATGATGGTGAGCTTCGTGTGGAGCGTCCAACGCTTCCGCGTCCATTTCGCGCGGATGAGGTTCAGGATCACGGGAAATCCGAAGCTCCCGACGAACACGCCGATCGCGAGTGGGGATAAGATCCACGGGTTGTCGGCGAACTGGCCAATGCCTCCGACATGCGGCGTGAAGCCCGCGTTCGCGAACGCCGAGATCGCATAGAACACCCCATACCAGAGTCCCCACCCAAACGACCCTTCGGCGACGATGAAGGCGGGGACGAGGAATTGCATCAGCACGAACTCGATCGTGAACGTCGTGACCACCACCACCCGGAGGAGGCGCTTCACGTCCCCGAGCCCGGTGGTGCCGATGCTCGACTGCGCGAACACCCGCCCGCTGACTCCGAGTCTGCGGGTCACCATCCGTGCGAGGAGCAGCGCGATCGTGACGACCCCAAGCGCACCGGTCTGGATCGCGGCCAAGATCACGACCTGCCCGAACATCGACCAGTGCTCGCCCGTGTCCACGGTCGTGAGCCCCGTAACGGTCACCGCCGACACCGCCGTGAACAATGCATCGGGGAGCGCGGTGACCGTGCCGGTGCGCGATGCGATCGGCAGCATGAGCAGCGCCGTGAACAGCAGCACCGCGGCGGCGAACACGAGGATCGCGATGCGCGCCGGCGAGTGCCCGGCGAGATAGCGGGTGCGGGCAGTGGCGCGGTGGGCAAGGTCGCGCACGCGCGCTATCGCGATGTTCCCGGTGCGCGTATCCATAGGGCTGTCCTCAGTATTCATGAACACCACCCGGACGGGCGGTGTGCCGACCAGACTTCCCGGCGCACCGCACTCGACTTTACTCCGCACGACAAAATCCGTCGAAGATTCCTTCTACGGCAGTGCTTGCGCACGGAGCGCGGAGAGGGCGTAGAGTGGGAGACCGCTGCGCGGCACTGCTGCATCCAGCGGATGGTGTGCCGGGAAGTCTGGTCGGCGAAACAATCCCGACCCTCTGAGGAGACTTCCGTGCCCATCTCATTCCTGGTTCATGGCGACCCGTTGCCGCAAGCGTCGTACGCCGATGAAGATCTGGATTGCACGCAGCCGCGAGGGATGCTCTGGGGCGTAGACCTGCGGGGCTGTGCGACGCGCAAAGCTGGACGTGCCCGCTGGCACGACGCCATCCAGGATCTGAAACACGAACTCGATACGCATCCTGCGATCCGGCGGGTCTGCATCGCCTGCCTTCGACCGACCGGGTTCCCGCAATCACTGCTCGTGACAATGCCCACGGGCCTCGCCTCGCGGCTGCATAACGATGTGGAACGTGACCGTGCCCGATACCTGCAAGTGCTCGTGCTCGACCTCACCGACTGCGCTGACCCGGCGCTGCTGCATGATCGTCTCGATGAGGCCCTTGGTTCGGGACACGGCTCCTGGACTGACGTCACGCTCACCTGGCGCGATATCGAAGAGTGCGGATTCACCGAAGCCTGGGCAAGGGGGGCACTGTGACCCGTCTAAGGGCGCTGATACCCTTGAAAGTGATGACGCATCACCGGTTCCACGCGGCTTTCATGCCGGCGGGCTGGGTGCTGCCTCATCCCGGTACGAACGGGTACATCTCCTCCTGGGGTGCGATGCTTTCCGGCACCACACCCACGACGCCTGCAGCCTGATCCAGAATCGTTCCCCTCGTCCCCACGCGGCGCAGGGGCCTGATTCGAGCCGATTCCTCTCAGCCTGCACGCCCACCCCAGGAGATGACTTGAACGCCGCCCAAACACCACCCGATCGGACCTTCCCTCGCTATGGGACGTTCGACGAGGCGACGCGCATCGGCGCGCTGCTGCGCAAAGAAGCTGTCGGCGGCATGCTGCTCGTCGGCGCCGCCCTCATCGCGATCATCTGGGCGAACACGCCCGCCGCAGACGCGTACTTCACTCTGCGGGATTTCAAGGTCGGCTACGAGCCATGGCACCTGAACCTCAGCCTCGGGGCGTGGGCTGCCGACGGGCTCCTCGCGATCTTCTTCTTCCTGGTCGGCCTCGAACTGAAACGCGAGTTCGTCGCCGGCGATCTCAGGAAGTTCCGCACCGCGATCGTCCCGATCGCGGCCGCCGCAGGCGGCGTGGCCGTCCCCGCGCTCATCTACGCGGCGATCGTCTTGCCGCAGCCAGGGCTCCGTGCAGGATGGGCGATCCCGACTGCCACGGATATCGCGTTCGCTGTTGCCGTCCTTGCGATCATCGGCTCCCACCTGCCCCCAGCGTTGCGGATCTTCCTCCTCACCCTCGCCGTCGTCGACGACCTGATCGCGATCAGCATCATCGCCGTGTTCTACACCGACCACATCGAGTTGTCCCCGCTGCTGTTGGCGTTCGCAGTCATCGCGGTCTACGGGTTCATCGCGCAACGCTACCGGGCCTTCTTCGGACTGCACCCGTTCGCGGCCTGGCTGATCCTGCTCCCCATCGGAGTCGTCGCGTGGGTGCTGATGCACGCCTCCGGGGTCCACGCCACCATCGCGGGCGTGCTGCTCGGATTCACGATCCCCGTGCTCCACCGCCGCGCAGACCGTGAAACTGCCAGCGGCCGTCCAGGGCTCGCGGAGGAGTTCGAGCACCGCTTCCGCCCGCTCTCGGCGGGGATCGCGGTGCCCGTTTTCGCGTTCTTCGCCGCCGGCGTCTCCGTCGGCGGGCCCGAGGGAATCCGTGACGCGCTGACGAACCCCCTGACCTTCGCAATCGTGGCCGCCCTCGTCCTTGGGAAGCCGCTCGGCATCGTGACGACGACGTGGCTCACCACGAGGGCGCTTCGCACGAAACTCGACCCGGAACTTCGGTGGATCGACATGATCGGAGTCGGGCTCCTCGCAGGCATCGGGTTCACCGTGTCACTGCTCGTCGCCGAACTCAGCTTCCCGCCCGGATCCGCCGAGCAGGATACTGCCAAAGTTGCGATCCTTGCCGCATCCGTGATTGCCGCGGGAGTCGCGGCAATCCTGCTTGGCACCCGTAACCGCCGGTACCGGCGCATCGCGCTGCGCGATGCGGTCGACGAGGATGCAGACGGCATCCCCGACGTCTACCAGCAGAGACAAGATCCCGACTGGTTCAAGCCCAGGCCAGGCTCACGCCCGTAGCGGCGACGACCACCCCCGCTACTGCGCCCAAGAGGACTGCGACCCACGCGGGGAGCTTCCACACGGTGAGGAGCAGGAAGCATGCTGCGGCGATACCGAGGGACGCGACCCCGGTGACCCCGGAAGTGATCACCGGGGTCCACAGCGCCGCGGCGAGGATCCCGACGACGGCCGCGTTCGCGCCCGCGAGCGCCGATCGGACGCTCGGGTTCTGGCACACACGATCCCAGAACGGCAGGGCCGCGACCAGCAGGAGAAGACCTGGCACGAAGACGGCGACCAGCGCGAGCAACGCCGCGACGGGGGCGAGCGGGCCGGAAACCATGTCAAAGCCGAGGTAGGCGGCGAAGGTGAAGAGCGGGCCGGGAACGGCTTGGGCTGCCCCGTAGCCGGCGAGGAACTGTTCGAGAACAATCGAACTGGCAATGGCGGGTTCGGCCTGCAGCAACGGCAGCACGACGTGCCCGCCACCGAACACGAACGCCCCGGCACGGGTGAATGCGTCCGCGATCCCGACCCAGGCGTTCTGGGTGAGGGCAGCGAGCACCGGCAGACATGCCAGCAGGCAGCCGAAGACGGCCAGCGCCGTGATCCCGGTTTTGCGGGAGACGCCCACCGCCAGAGGCTCCGCCCGAGACACGGCCGCACCGCGGCACCAAAGCACCCCGGCGACGAGACCGGTGAGGATCGCCGCGATCTGCCCGAGGCTGCCAGGGAGCAGCAACGCCAAGCCTGCGGCGGCAAGACCGATCAGGATGCGCCGCAGATCCGGCGTCAGCGTGCGCGCCATTCCGATGACTGCGTGTGCGACAACCGCGACCGCCACGGCTTTGAGCCCCAGGATCAGGCCGTGCCCGATGACGCCTTCGAGCCCGACGGCGCCGATAGCGAAGAGCACGAGCAGCAGCGCCGAGGGCAGCGTGAACGCTACCCATGCCGCTACCGCGCCGCGGAAGCCGGCGCGGATCAGGCCGAGCGCGAACCCGACCTGGCTCGACGCCGGGCCGGGGAGGAACTGGCACAGCGCGACGAGCTCGGCGTACTGTGGCTCGCTTACCCATTTGCGGCGGACGACGAGCTCCTCGCGGAAGTAGCCGAGGTGCGCGATTGGCCCACCGAACGACGTGACGCCGAGCTTCAGAAACGCACGGAACACCTCCGCGACGCTCCCGGGCGGCCTCGTAGGCGCCGCGGACGCATCTCGGGTCACGGTTCGAGGAGTTCTGCGATCAGCGTCTCGACCCGCGACCTGATTTCGTCGCGGATCGGCCGCACCGCTTCGATACCCTGGCCGGCGGGGTCGTCGAGTTTCCAGTCCTCGTATCGTTTGCCGGGAAAGAACGGGCAGGCGTCGCCGCAGCCCATCGTGATCACCACGTCCGAAGCTTGCACCGCCTCGGTGCTCAGCACCTTGGGGCGCTCGGCGGTGATATCGATGCCCATCTCTTTCATGGCTGCGACAGCGATGGGGTTGATCTTGTCGGCGGGCATCGACCCGGCAGAACGCACCTCGATGCGGCCTGCCGCGAGGTGGCGGAGGAAGCCGGCGGCCATCTGTGAGCGTCCGGCATTGTGGACGCACACGAACAGCACGGAGGGTTTCTGATCGGTCATATTCAGTTCGCTGCTTTCAGTCAGGTGAGAGTGGTGAGCAGGGTGTGCACGCGGCGCTCGATGTCGTCGCGGATCGCGTCGATGCCCTCCGGGGAGGCGAGTGCGGGGTCTCCGACGGCCCAGTCCTCGTAGCGGACGCCAGGAATGATCGGGCAGACGTCGCCGCATCCCATCGTCACGACGACGTCGGCGGCACGCACGGCGTCGTCGGTGAGCGGCTTCGGGAACGCAGCTACCGCGTCGTGTTCGCCCTCGATCTGAGTGAGCAGCGAACGGACGCGCGGGTGCACATCCGTTGCGGGTGCAGAGCCCGCGGAGCGGGCGACCACGCGACCGTGCGCGAGCTGATTCACGATCGCGGCGGCGAGCTGCGACCGCCCCGCGTTCTGCACGCACACGAACAGCACCTGCGGCACCCCGGACGACCTGTCGCGGGCGAGATCGGTGAGGCGCTGTCGGGCGAAGCGCTCGGTCAGCGGGATCAGGTGACGGGTAACCTTCGCGGATCGCACGAGGCCCGCATAGGACTCGCGGACGATCGCGACCACCAGATCCCGGCTCAGCCCGGTCAGTTCGTCCGCGAGCTCCTCACCTAGGCGCGTTACTCGCCCATCCATGTCGCGCAGGGCTTCCGCACGAACCAGAGCATCCTCTGTGCCGTCGGCGCTCCCGTGGTCGCCTGTGATCGCGACGGGGGCGAAAGCGTCGAGGAGCGCCGCGACGGCCTGCTGCCTGCCGGCCGCGATCCGGTACCACACCCAGGTCCCGCGCCGATCGGACTGCAGCATCCCCGTGTCCTTGAGCACTTTCAAGTGGTGGGAGACGGTTGGCTGGGACACCTCGGCGAGTTCTGCGAGGTCGCAGACGCAGGACTCGCCTCGCGGGTCGGTCGTGATCGCCGACAGCATCCGCAGGCGCAGCGGATCCGCGAGCGCCTTCAGCGCACCAGCCACGGTGACGGCCGCATCTGCACCGATCGCGTACGTCACCGACGGCGCGCAGGAGTCGGCTACCGGAAGGGAAGTTGTGTCAGTCATGAGGCCCTCGATTCAAGTGCGCGTGTGGTGTAGGGGTCGATACGGAACCAGGCTCGAGCGGCCCACAGCGAGACGTAGACGAGGGCGACGAGCACGGGCACCTCGATGAGCGGCCCAACCACACCGGCGAGCGCTTGCCCGGAGGTGGCGCCGAAGGTGCCGATGGCCACCGCGATCGCCAGCTCGAAGTTATTGCCGGCGGCGGTGAACGCCAGGGTCGTCGACCTGGCATAGCTCAGGCTGAGCACCTTGCCCAGGAGGAGCCCTGCGAACCACATGAGGGCGAAGTAGACCAGCAGCGGCACAGCGATGCGGGCTACCGCGAGCGGGTTCGACGTGACCGCTTCTCCTTGCAGCGCGAACAGCAGCACGATCGTGAACAGCAGCCCATACAGCGCCCACGGCCCAACAGTCGGGAGGAACTTCTCCTCGTACCAGGCCCGACCGTGGCGCTGCTCGCCGATCCAGCGGGACGCGAAACCCGCGAGGAGTGGGATCCCGAGGAACACCAGCACATTCACCGCGATCTGCCACACCGAGATATCGAGGCCCTGGGCGTCGAGGCCAAGCCAAGCCGGGAGCATGGTGAGGTAGAACCATCCGAGCACGGAGAACATTACGACCTGGAACACGGAGTTGATCGCGACGAGCACCGCGGTGGCCTCACGATCCCCGCAGGCGAGATCATTCCAGATCACCACCATCGCGATACACCGCGCCAGCCCCACGATGATCAGACCGGTCCGGTACTCGGGAAGATCCGGCAGGAAGATCCAAGCGAGCGCGAACATCACCGCCGGCCCGACGACCCAGTTCAGCACCAGGGAGGAAACGAGGAGCTTCTTGTCTCCAGTGACGGCGGCGACCTTGTCGTAGCGCACTTTGGCGAGCACCGGGTACATCATCACCAGCAACCCGATCCCGATCGGCACGGAGATGCCGCCTACCTCCAGCCGAGCCAGCAGGCCCGAGAGCGCAGGTACGAAACGGCCCAGCGCCAGCCCCGCGACCATCGCGAGCCCGATCCACACCGGCAACCACTTGTCGAGAGTGGAAAGCCGCTTCGGAGTGACGCGCGGCGTCACGGCGGTCACGCGGGCACCTCGAGGATCGAGCCTGCGACTTCGACTACAGGTGCAACCGGGACGAGGCTCGAGAGGTAGTGCTGCGCATCCTGGGCAGCGGCGCAACCTGTGCCTGCAGCGGTGATCGCTTGCCGATAGGTGTGATCGACCAGATCACCGGCGGCAAACACGCCCGGAAGATTCGTTCGAGTCGAGGGATGGGCGACGGCCACATACCCAGTGCTGTCAGTCGTGACCTGTCCGATCACCAGCTCCGACCGCGGGTCATGACCGATCGCCACGAACACTCCCGCCACGTCCAAGACCCGCTCCGCACCCGTCACCGTGTTGCGCAGACGTAGCCCGGTCACCTGATCGTCGCCGAGAATCTCGGCGACTTCGCTATTCCATTCGACCTCGATCTTGGGGTGGTCGAGCACCCGCTGCGCCATGATCTTCGAGGCACGGAACTCGTCCCTCCGGTGTACGATCGTCACGTTCGACGCGAACCTCGTCAAGAACAACGCCTCCTCCATGGCGGAGTCCCCGCCTCCAACCACCGCGATCTCGCGGTCCCGGAAGAAGAACCCGTCGCACGTCGCACACCACGACACCCCATGCCCAGACAAGCGAGCCTCCTCGGGGAGGCCGAGCTTCCGGTACGCCGAACCCATCGCGATGATCACCGCCTTGGCCCGATACGTGCTACCGCCTCCGGTTGCGACGGTCTTCCACTCGTTCGCGAGATCGACCCTGGTCGCGTCGTCGTACACAATCCGCGCTCCGAACCGTTCGGCTTGCGCACGCATCGTCGCCATCAACTCCGGGCCCTGCACTACGTTGATGAAGCCCGGAAAGTTCTCCACTTCCGTGGTCGTCATGAGAGCACCTCCCGCCGACACCGATCCCGCAATCACCACCGGGGCGAGCCCCGCACGAGCGGCGTACAGCGCCGCAGTGTATCCGGCAGGGCCTGAACCGACGATGAGCAGCTCAACTTCTTGAATCGACATATTTCTATATTGATGGTTATCGAAACATCTGGCAAGGTGCGGGCCCTCACTTCACCAAGAGTTCATCTCTCGACCACCTAGTTTCTCCGACGGCCGCCAGCGGCGGGCTATCTCCTCGGGGAGACGGAACCCTACCTAATAGAGATGACGGTCTCGATGCGGGTGATGAGCGCCGGCGACGGCTACAAGTACCTCTTGCGCTCCGTCGTCACCGGCGACGGCGACCGCTCCTTGTCCACGCCGCTCACGCGCTACTACGCCGAGGCCGGGAACCCGCCTGGCAGGTGGCTCGGCACCGGAATCGCGCAGTTCGCCGGCGGTCAGATCACGACCGGCGATGAAGTGTCGGAGGAGCAACTGCAGCTGCTCATCGGCATGGGCCGCGATCCTGTAACCGGTGACCCGCTCGGGCACGCCTACCCGGTCTATTCGACCCCGGCAGAGCGCATCGAAGCCCGTGTCGAAGCACTCGACCCCGAGCTCGGCCCAGCCTCCCGTGCGGAGGCCGTCGCGCAGATCGAGGACGAGGAGCGCAAGCGCGGTACCCGGAAGGCAGTAGCGGGGTACGACTACACGTTCTCGCTGCCGAAGTCGGCGTCGGTGCTGTGGTCGGTCGCCGACGCGGGCACGCAGGCGCTGATCGCCGACGCGCACCATGCGGCGATCGCTGAAGTGATCGACTTCATGGAACGAGAGGTCGCAGCCACCCGTGTCGGCATGACCGGCGCGGACGGTGGAGCGGTCGCCCAGGTCGATACCTTCGGGCTCGCCGCGACGACCTACGACCACTACGACTCCCGCAGCTCCGACCCGCACCTGCACACCCACGTCGTGGTCTCGAACAAAGTGAAGACCGTGCTCGACGGGCGGTGGCGGTCGCTCGACGGCCGCCCTATGCACGCCGCGACGGTCGCGCTCTCCGAACTGCACGAGGCGATCATCGCCGACCACCTCACCCGGCTCCTCGGCATCTCATGGGAAGCGCGGGAGCGTGGCCGTGACCGGAACCCCGCATGGGCGATCACGACTGTCAAGTGTCGAGTTTCGTAGAGAGTGCTTTAGTTGGTTTTGGACAGGGCAAGTGAGGGCTGACGGGTCGCCCAGT